>NZ_DATMTE010000363.1:0-18434 GCF_035564935.1 Chitinophaga sp.
GTATTGTAACCAGAACTCATTGCTTTCAGACTCCAGTTCGTACTGCTTCCGGAAGCCCGCTTTGAACTTTTCCACTTCATCGGGAGTAGCGCCCCGTTGCTGCAAATTGGCAATGTCCTGCTGTACCAGTCCTACCAGGTGTTCCACGTGTTCAGGGGCACAACCGAATGATACATTGATGGCAAAGCGCTGATCAGGTTCTTTCACCATTGAGCCTCCTACAGAAGGCGTATATACTTCGCCTGCATTTTCCCGAAGACTGGTTAACAGCCGGTATTGCAGAATTTCAGACAGCGCCTGCAGCTGCATTTTGTTGCCGGTGTTGTAAATACAGTCGCCGTTATACACCAGCAATACAGTAGCTTTATTATCCTTCCCTTTGGCAACTGTTTTTACCAGCTTACCTTTTGGTACCTGTACATGTATCTTAACTGCTTTTTCTTTTTGATGAAGAGAAGGCAATGCCCCAAGATATTGTTCCAGCAAAGGCCGGATGCTGTCTGTATTGAAATTGCCCACAAATACGAAATTAGCCTGGGAGGCGTCCGCAAACCGGTCGCGGTAAACTTCGTAGGCTTTTTCCAGGCTGATGCTGTCGAGCCTTTCCAGGGTAGAAGGGCTTGTACGGTAATGATAGCCGGTTAATACTGCATTAACGGTGTCTTTGAATACAACGCCCGGATCGGTATACCGGTTCTGGATGCCTTCCCTGGATTGTGCGATGGCGTTTTCAAATAACACGGTGTCTTTCCGCGGCGCGGTAAACCGGAGGTATATTAATTGCAGCGCTGTCTCGAAATCTTTCACCGTGCTGGCGCCGCCAATTCCCTGGCTGCGACCGCTGATAAAGGAACCCACTGATGCGGATTTGCCATTCAGCATTTTTGCCAGTTGAACAGGAGAGAAGCCGGCAACACCGGAACCACCTATAATCCCGTTGGCGCTGGATGCGCTGGGGAAGTCTGCATTTGAATATTTATTGATCCCGCCGGGTGCAAAGGACAGGAACTGGATGGCATCATTTTTATAAGTGGTGGGCTTGAGCCATGCCTTTACACCATTACTGAAAGTGAGCTGCTGTATACCTAATGCAGGATATTTTTTCTCTGCAATTATTTTCCCGGGCGCAGGTAATTTACTTATCAATACCTGGTTGGCAATATTGTCGCTGTACTGTTTCAGCGGACTGGCGGCTATTTTTGCGAGCCACCCGTTTACGGTAATGGAATCAGGAAGATGTTCCTTTTCCTTTTCCGGGGCGATAATGAAAATATCGCGGTTAATATCTTTGATATATTCATCCGCTATTGCTTTCAGGTCGTTGAGACTAATGGCAGGAACGGCTGTTTTCAGGAAGTTGTATTCCCAGTCGAACCCTGGCGCCGGCGTTCCGTGAAGGAACAGTGCCTGGTATTCCGCTACATAAGCGGCGGAAGGTGTTTTATCTTTTTCACGGGCCGATTTTTCCAGGCCGTTCAGGTAGGAAAGCTTAGCACGGTCCAGTTCTGATGATGTGAAACCGAAACGCTTTACTTTTTCTACTTCCGACCAGGCGGCGGCAAATGCTTCTTCCAGTTTACCGGCTTTTGCAGTAACGGTGAAGGAGAACTGGTCGAGCCCACCTATTAAATTGCCGATGCCCGCTTTTACGCCCAGGAAGGGAGGATTAGGCTGTTGGCTTAGCTCGCCGATCCTGGCGCTAAGCATTTGGTTGAACAGCGACCGTTTCAGCGAATTTAGGTAACCCGTTGTTGTGGTCATCTTTTCCGCTGTATGCTTCACCATCATTTCCATGCCGGTGGTGCTCACTTCAGGATCGGTAACGGTCATGAAGTGGTTTTTCCCGGTAAGCGGAATGTTATAAGTGAGCCGGTTTTTTTCGTTAACCGGGTTTTTCAGATCGGCAAATTGTTTCCTGATCTGTTGTTCTACCTGGTTCACATCTACATCGCCTACTACGATGAGGGCCTGCAGATTGGGCCGGTACCAGTCGTGGTAAAAGCGGCGGATGGCGTCAGGAGGGAAGTGCAGTAATATGCTGTCGATGCCTATGGGAGTGCGTTCTGTATATTTGCTGTGGTTTAACGCTATGCGGGAAGTTTGTTCCTGTATGCGTTCTCCTACACCGCCACGCAGGCGTTTTTCCTCGATGATCACGCCGCGTTCCTTGTCGATGTCGTCGGTTTCCAGCAATGCTTCCTGTGCCCAGTCGCGCATAATATCCAGGCCGCGGCTCACCATCGATGGGTCAGTGGTAGGGATAGGCAACTGGTAAACAGTTTCATCAAACGACGTATAGGCGTTCAGGTCAGCTCCAAACCGCACGCCTGCTTTCTGCAGGTAATCTATCAGTTTATTTTTAGGGAAATGGGTGGTGCCATTAAAGTTCATGTGTTCCATGAAGTGTGCCAGTCCCTGCTGGTCATCATCTTCCAGGATAGATCCTACTTTGTTCACCAGGTAAAACAATGCCCGTTTGGCGGGTTCATTATTTTTGCGGATATAGTAAGTGAACCCGTTGGCCAACTTACCGGTATGAACGGCGGTATCCAGTGGAAGTGGCCGGTTCTGCCCAATGCCCTGTGCAAAGCTTCCTGCCAGGGAAAAGCATAGCAGTCCGGCTGTAGCCAGATAACGATAATGCATAGTTATTTATCTTTTGGTGTTCCGTTATAAAAGATGAGTGCTGTTTACAGCATCTCCAGTATACCTTCATTTTCAATAATGATCATCCCTTGCCGGTCGGCCGTGATACCGGGTTGCAGCCGGTAGGTATATTTAGGCACCGATCCTTCCATTACAGTAGGCAGGAATACAAACTGTATGTTGTTGCCTTTAACTTTCAGCTCTTCTCCTACTTCGAAAATATGTGTTGAAATAATAAAGAAGCATGCGGTGAAAGCGTTGAATGCGGCAGTTACAGCAAGCGTGGCATCGTAGGCGTCTTTTACATTGGTACCTTTGAATAATTCATCAAAGATGATAAAGAGACGTTTATCTGCAGCTACTTCTTCTGCAACTTTCTTTACACGAAGTACTTCCGCATAAAAGTGACTGTAGCCCTTGTTCAGGTCGTCTGGTACGTTTACGGAAGAATAAAGCCCGTCGAGTACGGAGAACTGCACTTCTTCAGCGGCCACCGGGAATCCCATATGCGCCAGGTACAGCATAATTCCCGTTGCTTTCATCAGGGTGGATTTACCGGCCATGTTGGCGCCGGTAAGGAACAACACATTGCTGTTGCCGCTGAAAGAAAGGGTATTGGGAACAGCTTTGGCCAGGCCGGGATGTTTCACGCCTTTTGCGTGTAACATATTTTTTTCTTTGGGAGAAGCCAGCGCGTAAGAAAATCCTTTCTCCCTGGCAATACCTGCTACCGTGATGTACACATCTATTTCATAGGTAAGTTCCAGCAAGGTTTTCAGATGCGCCTGGAACACGTAGGTAAGCAGGTGATGCAGCCTGGCGGTTTGCAACAGGGATCTTTTGGCAGGCGCGCGTTCTTCCAGCACCGCTTTCAGTCGCTCATCACGGGTAATGCTACGGATAATACCGGCCCAGTTTTCCCATGGAGTGTTTTTATCGCGGCCTTCGTTTTCGAGTTGCTGAAGGGCGCGTGCACCGCTTTTTAAAACGGTGATGCAGTTGCTGATCCCCTCCTGCAGCAGGGGATAAGTATCTTCCTTCACCAGGATTTCCATCAGCCTTTTCCTGCCGGTACGCCAAAGGGCAACAGGCAGGCTGGAATCGCCTGCTTCCTCAAGATAGGCTTCCGCACGGGTCAGCAGCGCTGCATCAAAAGGAAAGGTGAAAACGTTGTCATGAAAGTAACGGAAGGCTTTACTTCTGCTGTTGATGGCATCTGCATCTGTGAGCGGATGATTAAACATTACATCCAGCAGTTTTTCACCGCCCCGTGTGTTTACCTGGTTAAATAGACTGAAAACTGAGTTGGTATTATATTTTCCCAACAGCGACAGGTCATCCAGTGTTTGTTTGTCGGCAATAAAGCTCATGTGGTTTCCTTTATTGATTTTTCCTGGTGAGTATATCCAGGATACCTTCATTTTTTATAATAACCATACCGTGCCTGTCGGAGGTGATGCCGGAGGCCAGTTTGTGTGTATACACAGGTTTATTTCCTTCCATTAATGTTGGCAGGTATACGAAATTGATATTGCTGCACTTCTCCCTGAGTACATCGCCGGCTTCAATGATGTGCGTGGATACCACGAACATACAGTTCTGCCTGCGTGCAATGGCGGAAGTGATGGCAATTGTAGCCTCATATGCATCTTTTACATTGGTACCGCGAAACAGTTCATCAAAGATCACGAACAGGTATTTGTCCCTGCTCAGTTCCCTGGCAATTGTTTTAATACGCAATACTTCTGCATAAAAATGGCTGGCTCCCTGGCTTAGGTTATCCGGCAGGTTAATGGTG
Organism: Chitinophaga sp.; assembly: GCF_035564935.1. Taxonomy (GTDB): domain Bacteria; phylum Bacteroidota; class Bacteroidia; order Chitinophagales; family Chitinophagaceae; genus Chitinophaga. The sequence goes on from NZ_DATMTE010000363.1 coordinate 4,445, forward strand.
GTATAGATACCATCTCTCACGGAAAATTCCATTTTGGAAGCCGGTACCGGGAAGCCCATCTGGCCCAGGTACATGGCTATTCCCAGCGCTTTCATGAAGGTGGATTTACCGGCCATATTTGCTCCCGTCAGGAAAATGATATTGCTGGATGGAGTTACAGACAGGGAATTGGCCACCGGTTTGGTTAAGCACGGATGATAAAAATCTTCCAGTACCACGGTCTGCAATTCTTTGGGCAATGCTACAGGGAAGGAATATTTTCTTTCCCTGGCGGTGCGTGCCACAGAAAGATATACATCCGCCTGGTAAATTTGCCGCAGCAGCTGCAGGATGTTTTCCCGCTGCCGGAAGCGGAGTACTTTATCGTACTCCGCAATCCTGGCAAAGGAAAATTTCTGCCTGGCATGTTCCTTTAAAACTGGCTGCAATTCGTCCAGGGCCAGCAGCCGGTCTATAGCTGCCAGTTCCTTACTGTAGGGAATATCGGCTACCTGTTGCCGGATGCTTTCTGCAAATGCTTTGGTGGCCTGCAGTATATGGATCAGGCATATCACGCCTTTTTCAATGGCCTTGTACTCGGTATCGGCTGCAATGAGCTGGTTGAACTTGCGGTTCAGCGTATCCTCATGTTCATTCAGCCGGGTACGCTCGTCGGTATTCTGCAGGTGTTGTTCTGCTGCATCAAACCATTCGCTTTCATACAGGAAAGGGATCTCCTTTCCTGCAAAGGCACGGATAATGCTGCTGCGGGCGTTGATCGCATTTTCATCCGACAACGGGTTGCGGAACATTTCTTCCAGCAGTTCGGATCCGCCACGGGTAAAGGTCCGGTTAAATATGGCATACACGGTATCGCCACCTCCTTTCCCGAAAATGTTCAGATCATTCAGCGTTTGTTTATCGGTCATTAAGCTCATACCAGCTATCTGTTTTACTTTCTTCTTCTCCTGATGAGTAAAATGGTGCTTCCGATTAATAATATACCGGGAATAACACCCATCAATGCGTATTTCACCACTTTCAGGCTTTCCTTGGTGAGGGAAATTTCGTTATCAGAACCAATCGGGCGACTTACATCAACAGGCACGGTGCCGTACGACAGCCAGTGGAACATACCAGGGAGCAGGTTGAAGTTGGCAGCTCCGTATATCCGCATAGGTGGTTTCATTCCGCCGTTGCTGATACAGTCGGCATCCCCGATGATCATGATGCGTTGCTCCTTGTTACCTACTTTCCTTGACAGGGCCAGCGCGGTTACAAAGCTGTCAACCTTTTCGCCGCTGGCGATATCCACGGTAGCGGAATCGTTTACGTAGTCGATGGTTTGCAGCTCATTCCATGTTTTCATGGTATCGGTTTGCAGCACAGGAATGGCTTTAAAGCCTTTGTTTTCAGCCATTACAAGCCCTGCCGATTTTACCATGCCCACATACAGATGACGCTGGATCATATCCCCGAACATAGGTGCAATACTTTTGGATGCTTCCGTAGGTCTGCATATCACCGCGTTGGCGGCCACATCCTGCTTAGGCTGCACCAGCTGACCAGGTACGGTTTTAACGCCAAACTGCGCAATAAATGATTCCATTATTTCAGAACCCGGTTTCAATGTAATGGCCAGGTTGCCGCCGTTGGCGATGTATGCATCCAGCTTCTTCTTTACAACAGAATCCATCGCCTGCTGCATGTCGGAGATCACGATGATATCCACTTCTTTCGGCACCTGTTTATCGCCGGAAAGGTCCAGTGTTTCTACATCGCAGCCCTGGTTAGTAAGGGCGTAGCGGAATGTTTTAACGGAAGAGAACAAGGTATAATCACGGATCCTGTCGCCTTCTATTTTTCTTTCGCCCTGTCCTTCCAGGAAGCCAATGCGGGGCAGCTTCATCACCATGCGTTTGAAAACCGCTGAGATCTCCGCTTCATCCGGGAATTTCATCATGTCGTCATAAATTCTCAGGAAAGCTTTTTGCCCGTTCTCCCTCTCTACCAGGCGTACAAAAGTGTTGCCCTCATCAGTAAGGTTGATCTTCTTTTTAGCCTGTTCCTTTTTAATTTCCTCCGGCGTAAGGAACATATCAATATCGAGCTCTTTAAGGTCTGCTTCTTTCTTCGCCTGTTCTGCGAGCGGTTTATTTTTGTAGATGAAATCGAGTCGCGGGTTATTACTCGGTTTATCGTAATAGTAAACGTATTTCAGTTTTGTTTCCGGTTTAAAGCGGATATATTGTTTCAGGCGTTGTTTGTCTTCATTCACCTGTTCGGGGATACCGTGATAGTACTCCCTGTCCAGCAGGTTCACATAAGTGGTGATGGTCATGCCGCCGTCTAGTTTGGCCATAATGGCCTGGCTGTTGGGTGTAAGCGTATTCCGTTTTGTTTCGGTAGTATCATAATAAGCCATCAGTACCGGCCTTGAAGTAGCGTATCCCAGCGCCATAGCGGAAAGCACTACCAGGCTGTATTTTCCCCATACTTTGGAAAAGGAGGCGTGGGTGCGGTTGGCCTGCAGTTTCATTACGCTGAGGGTGAGGAACATGCATACAACAATGAGGAAATAAAGTACGTCTTCACTGCAAATGAGGCCCATGATCATTTCATTACAACGGCCTGAAATAGAAAGCCAGTAAGTGATGTCGCGTACAAAGCTGATATCCTGCCATACCTTGTTCATGTAACTAAGGGTGGCCAGTAATACCAGCGTACCCAGGGCAGCTACCACCTGGTAGGAGGTAAGGCTCGACATAAACAGCCCGATAGCAGCGTAGGCGCACATCAGCAGGTAGATGGACAGTAAGCCGGACCATACGGATGGAAGATCAAAATGATCTACCGTACATACGCCTATCAGTGTATAAATAAGCAGTACGCCTATCAGCACCAGGCTGTAGAGCATCATGGCAAGGAATTTACCACGGATGATCTGGGAAGAAGTAACCGGGGAGGAATACAATAATTTGATGGAGCCGCTGCTCAGTTCCCGGCTCATGAGCCCCATGGTGAGCAGTGGCATGTAGAGGTACAGGTAATTCTGTACCGTTACCAGCAAACCGCGCTCCCCGGAAAAAATATTGGCAGTAATGAACATATTGCCAAAACCGATACGCTGCGACCGCAGTATTTCCTGCAGGTGCTCCGCAAAGGCCATCCCTGTCTGGAAGGTAAATACAATAAGGATCATCCAGGCGATCGGCGAATAAAACAAGGTGAATAACTCTGCCTTGGCGATCTTGAAAACTCGTCTCATTTAATATTTTTTTATCAGCTTTTTATTTGTTGTTTTTTTTCGACAACCTCGCAAATACTGCATCCAGCGAACTCTTTTCGATAATCAGCTCCATCAGTCCCCAGCCTTTACCAACGCTTATTTCCGCCAGTTGCTGCACGGTTTTCTTTTCACCGTCGTATCCGAGCCGGAAGCGGGTAGGCGCTACCTGTTCTATGGACCTGATGCCTTCCAGCTTCAGCAGTTCGTCGTGTGCAGGAGGCATATCCAGTGATACAACCAGTGTATTGGGTTCAATGTAATTGTCGAACATTTCAATAGTACCGGAAAACACCATCTGGCCTTCTTCTATCATTTTGATTTCCTTGCAGGTAGCCTGCACTTCCGTGAGGATGTGCGTGGAAAGCAAAACGGAGCGGTCTTTCGCGATTTCTTTAATGAGGTTCCTCACTTCCACGATCTGGTTGGGATCGAGGCCATTGGTAGGTTCGTCGAGCACTACAAACCTTGGGTTATGCACAATGGCCTGGGCGATGCCCACACGTTGCTGGTAGCCGCCGGAAAGGTTCCTTAACAGCCGTTCCCTGAAATGGGCCACCCCGCATCTTTCCAGGGCGTGCTGCACGGACTTTTTTACCTGCGTTTTTTCCACCATTCTCAGGTCGGCGCAATAGGTCAGGTATTCCTCCACGGTGAAATCCTGGTACAGCGGAAGCTTCTGGGGCATAAAGCCAATATTTCTTTTGGCTGCCACCGGGTTATCTTTCAAATTAATCCCGTTAACCAGCACATCGCCCTTTGTTTGTTTCAGCACCCCACAAATGATGTTCATGGTAGTGGATTTGCCGGCTCCGTTGGATCCCAGCAGGCCAACAACTCCCTGGCTGTGGATCTCAAAATTTATATCTCTTACCGCCCACTGTGAATTATAGCGATGAGATAAGTTTTCAACTTTTACAATGGCGTTTTCCATTCATTACGGATTGTTTAATAAATAAAATAGCTGTGCAAGGTGTTGCTTACACGATGCTTTGTTATTAATAGAATGTTATGAAGATGACTGCTGATGTGATGTTTCCCGGGGTTCGATCCCCGGGAAACGGTCACTGGTAATGGATTAATAGGTGGCGTTGGCAATAGCGCGAACGTCTATACGGTATTTTGTTTTGTAATAGTTAACCAGGATATCAAACTTCTCTTTAATCAGCGGGTAAACCAGGTACGGTTGCAGTTGCGCGTCTGTCCGTTGTGTGATGTTTAAGATATACGAGTTCACATCATTTGATTTGGCAGTGCTCCATGAATAGGCGCCGTTATGCCATTCAAATGGCGCGCCGCTTACGGCGTTGTAGGAAGATGGTAAGAATCCTTTCTGCCGGTAAGCCTCCACGTTTGCAGGATTGGCTGCATTGAGCGGTGTGGCGGGCGCAGCAGCCGTGTAATTACTAACGGTATAAAATTCCGCAGGGATATCGAGAATATTATTACTGATATAATAATTCCAGATAGCCGCTGTGAGGATATTCTTTTTCTCCACTTTTTGTGCCGGTGTCATAGTACGCAGGGAGGCGTTCATGCCGGCAAAAGTGATGGATTTTCCCACTACTTTGAAATCGAAATAAAGGTATTCCCTGCCCGGCGGATAACCGGTCCTGTATTGTTTGATGGTGTCTGCCATGAGCACACGGTAGGGGATTCCCTGTTCTTTCTTGAAGTCGTCCGGCAGGAATTTTAACCAGATATCGTCCAGGAAACTGAGCATATCGCCTGCGTAAGCGGGATCGCCCAATACGGCGGTGTCAATCTTTGATGCACTGCCTCCGGCGGATTGCATCCATTCAAAATCTTTTTGTGTAAACACATACAGGAAGTATGATCCATAGGTGTCATAGAGCTGCTGGATCTTATCATTCGCCTCTTTAGGTGCATTGCCCTGCGGCAACGCATAGTCCGGCGCTATTGGCGTGGAAGGGCCTATTTCGCGATCCTTCGAGCAGGAGAATAATAAAATACTGGAGATGCAGCCAATAAGAAATATATGCTTCATGTGATGATGGTATTGCTTGTTTAACATTTACTGCCCTATCCTGTCCGGCATGGTAGCCGATGGATTTTGTTTCAGCGCGGGATTTCTCTCGAGCAAACTGGTGGGAAAAGGCAGTGTATACATCGGATCTTTTTCTTTCAGCGTATAGTGAAGGATGGCTTCTCCCAGTTCATGCTGATACCGGTGTGTGATAGCAGGCATGCCATAGCGGCGCAGATCGAACCAGCGGAATCCTTCCAGGAAAAACTCTTTACGGCGTTCCAGTCGCACGGCGGTAAGCAGTGCATCTTTGTTGCCGATGCTTTCATCTGTATAACCAATGATACGCGTGCGGCGCAGGTCGTTCAGGTCTTTCATACCGGCCGATAGTTTGCCCAGCTGCACATTGGCTTCCGCCCTGTTCAGCAATGCTTCTCCTGTACGCAGGCATTGAACCAGTTCCCCGTTCACACTTGTATACTTATTAATGAGAGGTGTGCCGTTTGAATTGGAGATACCATATTTGAAGCGCACATCATTATTCGGGTCAAAAATTGACCGGAACTCAGCAGAGGGGATATAGCTGTTTTGATCGCCAGCCTGCGATCTGCCGCCAAACATCCATTCCACTTCCGGGTTGGTGTAGGTGAGCCAGTTGCCGGAGGTGATCCCGGTCATGTCCATCAGCACGCCTGCCTGTTCAAACACTTTGTTGGCTTCTGTTACGCAATCCTCCCATTTTTCCATATAGAGGTATACCCTTGATAAAAGGATATGAATGGCCGGCTGATTGATGTGGAAATCCCTGCGCGCAATGGGCAGCGGATCCATCAGGGTAGCCGCCTCTTTCAGGTCGTTTACAATTTGCTCATATACCTTTGCAACGGTAGCCTGTGGCATGTACTCCGCAGAAATATCGGAAGTCAGCTTTAAAGGTACCGCAAGAGATTGGGGATTGCTGTTGTAAGGTTCGCCATAAAGATTAACCAGGCGGAAGTAATAGAAGGCGCGCACAGCAAGTGCTTCGGCTCTTACCCTGTCTTTTTCCTGCTGGCTGCCAATAGCTGCATTGATATTATCCAGTACGGCGTTACATCCTTTTATCAGTGCATAAAAGGTGTAATAGGCGGTATTGGAAGGATCCGTGCTGATAAGGTCTCCCAGGCCGTTCCTGTCGGCCAGCGTAGGCTGCCAGGTATAGTAGAGATAGTCCGTTTTGGCGCCCGGAGTTCCTACAAGCGAGTAGGGCGTGCCTGCTCCCCATTCAATATTAAAATCCACATCATCATCCATAAAGGAAACAAAATCGGTGGGATCGTTGTTCCCTATGTAACCTGATCCCATCAGCAGCTCCCTGAAATCGGCAGCCGTTTTGGGAATGATCTCACTCTGGGACTGTTCTTCCAGGAATTTGGAGCAGCTGCTGAAAGCCAGCAGTGTAAATACAGAGAGAACAGAGAATAATTTATATTTCATGCGCTTCAATATTAGAAAGTCATATTAAAAGATAATGACCCTGTTCTGCGTGCAGGCCATCCATTCGTTTCAGGATCGTATCCTCTCCATGCATCATCGAAAGTCACCAGGAAAGGATTGGTTACGCTGAGCGATGTGCTCAGGCGTTTGATATGTATTCTTTTCAGCAGGTTCTGTGTAAATTCATAGTTCACTGCAATCTGCCGGCAGCGGATGAAATCGGCGTTTGCCACCATGTAATCCGACTGGTTATACAGCTGGTATGGTGTTAGTATGAGCAGATTTTGTGTGGGCATGGTCAGTTCAAACCTGCGGGGATTTCCGGGAGGAACAGCGGGAACATTGGTATGCAATTCATCACCTGGCTGTTTCCAGCGGTCGTTCAGGATCCTGGGTGCATTTTGCTCCGGCGTTGGCGCTCCGGAAGGGTTATAGAAAACGGGCAGGCGTTTCTGATTGCCGAAGGCCATCGCAAACTGCGCGCTCATTGAAATGTTCTTATACCTGAACATGGTATTGAAACCACCGGAAAAATCAGGTTCCAGCTTGCCGGTTTTTACCAGGTAGTCGAGCGGATTTTCAGTAGGCTTAATATCCAGGTTTTTAAAGGTAGGAACACCGTTAAGATGGCTTAAGCCTGCGTAGGCATAGGAGTAAAAGGTAGAATAAGCCTCACCGTTCACAATAGCCGTTCCGTTCAGGTAATCATCCATGGTGTTGATCCTTTCATTTTGCTTCAGCTTATTCCTGGCAAGCCCCGTATTTACGGAAAACTGCCACATGAAATCTTTGGTACGCACCGGCGTAACGCTTACAATGAGGTCGTACCCGGTATTTTCCATCAGGGAGCCGAATACGGTGGCGGCATTCATACCGTTTTCCACCGGTACCTGCCTGGAGGCCAGGATATTGCTGCTTTTCTTATACCAGTTGGCAGTAGCGCTCACACGGCCGTTGAACATGGCTACATCCAGGCCGAAGTTCCATGTTTTTGTTTTCTCCCATCCCAGTTCCGGGTAAGGCAGCGATTTTATATTCAGGATGTACTGCTTGAATATGTTGCTAAGTCCTCCATCGGTAGCAATCAGGTAAGGGGATACTTCTTCTACCGCCATTCCCTGGTAACCGTAGCTGGCAGATACATCAAAGGCGTTCAGCCATTTTGCAGCAGTCATGAATTTTTCATTCGCAACACGCCATTTTCCACCCACCGACCAGGTTGGCTGGAACCGTTTGTTCTTATCCTGTCCGAAGCGGTTGGAAGCATCCAGCCTGGCGTTGAAATTGAAGATAAAGCGCTGATCAAAACCATATACTGCAGAAAAGTATTCACTCAGGTAATTACTTTTCTGGTTAACGATAGAGGAATTGGTGCGCATAAGATCATACAGGTTCACATTGCTTACGGAGTTCATCGCAGGCATGGTGGGAACCGGCGCATAGCTTTCCCCGCGGTAACGGAGATAACCATAACGGGTATCGGTGTTACCCTGGCTCAGCGCGGATCTGGCTTCTATACCTCCCTGGAACGTCACACTGTGAAGATTTCCAAATAACCGGTTATACACCAGGCTGTTTCGCCAGGTATATCCATTGTTATTGGCATTCTGCAGCTGTACCAGTCCTCCGAAAGGCAGGCGGCTGGCGAGTTCCTGGGGGGAGTTAGACAATACGCTGCCGAACTCATATCCTCTTGTTTGACTGATATAGTAAGATAATTCTGTAGCGTATGATTTAACATTGGTATTTGTAAGCGTGTAAGACAACAAGCCCTGGTACTGCAGATCCTTTGTTATCTGGAGGTTTACATCTGCGGTGGTAGACAGGTTGGTCGTTGCATTTTTATTGCCTGTGTTATTAAGCTCATTCTGAATGTTATATTGGTAACTGGTATTGCCTGGATAAACGGTGCTGGGGTCGCCCCTTTTTTCGTGGTAGAAGAGCGAACCATCATCGTTGTACATAGGAATGGTCCTGGCGGTGTTATAAGCGTAAGAGAAAGGATCCACTTCATAGGCAAAACCATCTGTTTCCCGCCTGCTTCCATTCAGCATCAGGTTTACAGTGAGCCGTTTTCCGAGGCGGAGGGTGGTATTGGAAGATGCTGCGAAAGAGGTAAGGTTATTTCCTTTGGCTTCACCATTCTGTTGCTGCATACTGAATGAAGTTCTGTTCGAGATCTTTTCATTACCGCCGGAGAGGCTCAGGCTATGATTCTGACTGAACGGATTACGGAACAGCAGGGCAAACCAATCCGTATTCCGGGTTTCCAGTTTCCTGTACATGGCTGTATAAGTGGCGTAGTCGATCTCTTTACGCTGTAACTGCTGGATCAATTTAGCATAACCGATTGGCAGTACATCAGCGGTATAGCTGTCGCGCGCTTCGTATACTTCTTTTGAAAATTGCATCAGTTCCTGTGAGTTCATCAGGTCAAAGTCGCCATAGGAAGGCCTTTGACCAACTGTGAAGGAGGAGTTATAAGAAACCGATAACTGGCCGGGCTTGGGTTTCTTTGTAGTGAGTACAATTACCCCGTTGGCAGCCTGTGAGCCATAGATAGCGGTAGCTGAGGCATCTTTTAAAACGGTGATGGTTTCAATATCGTTTGGATTCAGCCAGGAAATAGCATTGGAAGCGATGAGACGCAGCTCCGACATATCTCCGGCCAGTGAGCCGCTGCCATTGGGCATGGGTAAGGGATCGCGCTGGATCACGCCATCTACCACCCAAACCGGTTCCTGGTTGCCCAGGATGGTAGAAGTACCGCGGATGCGGATCTTAGGGCTGGAGCCCACCTGGCCCGATTGCACCATTACCGACATACCTGGCACCACGCCCTGCAGCATCTGGTCGATGCTGGTTTCACCGGCTATCTTGATATCATCTGCTTTCACGGAGTAAACAGCACCTACGTAGTTGTTTTTGTTCACGTTCATATAACCGGTTATCACCACATCTCCTATTTCCATATCCTTCCTGTGCAGGGTGATATTCATAACGAGGTTGGCGCCGTCAGTTACGAGTAACGACTTCGCCTGCTCTTTATTTACCGTATAGGCGGTGTAGCCGTTTGTTCCCTTACGCACGCCTATTTCCAGCGTTTCATAACCCAGCATAGTGATCAGGAGCACGGTGTTTTCCGGGAGATGCGTAAAGTAGAATGCGCCATCAGAAGAAGTGACCGTCCCGGTAACGGTGTTCTTTAACCGGACAGAAACGCCCGGAAGCAGTTCACCGCTGGTCGATCGGATCACCCCGCTGATGGTATTTGGCGGCGCCGGAATAGTTAGGACATCGGCGGAAGGAGGCGCCTTTCTTGATAGTACAATTGTTTTGTCTTTGATCAGGTAAGTAACGGGAAGATCTTTCAACACTACATCCAGCAAATCTTTCAGTGGCATATCCTTTACTGAAAGCGATACGTTCTGGGCATCGTTGATGGTGTTGGTATTGCTGAATACCACATAGCCTGTTTGTTGTTTGATAGCGGTAAATACTTTTTTAATAGGTATAGTTTTACCTGACAGTGTAACGGTTTGTGCATGTCCCGAGGCATTTGCCTGGAAAATGGCGGCTGCTAATAAAATGACAGTAAGTCTCATTACCAGAAAGATTTTGGTTAGGCCCATCTGTTTTCCCGGACGATCGGGCGGCCAATAGCATTTTTTTTGCATAAATTGCAAGGGATTTGGTTGTTAATAAATGTGAATTGCAATAAACCGTTTAGACACCAACTGAGTCAAATACACCGTCACGGCCGCAATCCGTGACGGTTTTTTCTTAATAGTTGGTTTGATTCAAATAAATAGCCTGGCCGGGCCATAAAGGCCCTGCTGTGTTTCTTCGGTGCAGCGTATCTGGTACTTATTTATTCAGCACAATCAGTTTGCGTCCTTCTACTCTAAAGTCTACTTCTGTCCTTCTCAATATTTCCAGCAGGTCCGATAGGGAAATCTGCCTGCTCATTTCTCCAATAAATTGTATATCCGGTATACCATTTTCATATACTACATCAATATTATACCAGCGTTCCAGCTGTCGCATTACTTCTTCAATACCGGCGCCTTCAAAATTGAACAGGCCGTTTTTCCAGGCCATGGTTTTTTCCAGGTCCGGATGATTCATAATTTCAATTTTCCCTTCCGGTTTATTTGCGCCAGGGGTGGTGCTGATCTGTGCCTGCTGGCCTGGTTTAAGGACAACGCTGGCGGGATGAGTGGCTACTTTTATGCTTCCGTTGAGCAATGTTGCGTTGATCGTTTTTTCATTTTCGTAGGCGCTTACGTTAAATAACGTGCCCAGTACTTCTATGGATGCCTTGTTATTTACATTAACCAGGAATGGTTTACCGGCATCTTTCACTACTTCAAAACAAGCCTCTCCGTATACCTCCACTTTCCGTTCGTTGCCGGTAAAAGCGGTAGGGTAGCGGATAGAGCTGGCTGCATTTAACCACACCTTTGTTCCGTCGGGCAGTGTTACTTCGAACTGCCGCCCTTTGGGCGTGGTCATTTTGTTGTATTGAATACCGCTGGCTGCTTCACCTGAAGGATCATACTGTAGTTTCCCGTCAGACAATACCACGGAGGTACCGCCCTGGTGTGCCACCACGCCGCTGGCCATACTGTCAAGTACCACCTGGCGTCCGTCGTCCAGTGTGAGTATAGCGCCCTGTGTGCCTGGAGTGATCTCCACTGCCTTTGCTGCTATTGGCGCCGGTGTATCTCTTTTATTAACCAGGAAGTAAGCGCTTCCTGCAAGTAACAATGCCACAGCGGCGGCCCAGCCCCATCTGCGTATAAAGTGGACACGGTGAACCGGTACTGCTACGGGCCCCTCAAATTCAGGGACCTGTTCACCTATCCTCCTGGAAATCCTGTCGGTATCATATGCATAGAACTGCTGAAGATTGGCTACCAGCTGCTGCGGATCGTTAAGCTCCGCAAAAAGACGGCGGTTATCTTCAGAGGCATTGACCCATTCTGTTAATGCGGTTTCTTCCTCCGCATTCAAACTATTTTCCAGGTATTTGCCAATCAGGCCGGCTATGTAATGATTGTTCTCTGTCATGTTGATACTACTAAAACAACTAACGCTGCTTTTTATACCGCCCTTTTTAAAAAAAAATTACCGTTGCAGCATCAATAGTGCCGAAACCAGTACTGGCAGGGATATGAGCTCGTTTTTTAAAAGTGCGGTGCGTAATAATCCTACACCTTTTGCTTTTTGGTTCAGAACGGTCTGGTAGGCCATATTCAATTCGTCTGCTATTTCCTGCGCGCGCTTCCCTTCAATAACGGAAAGGCGGACCACCTGCCGGCACTGCGGCGGCAGCTTTTCTATTTCCAGGAAAATAGCCTGCATGACCTCTGTTTTTATATAAGCTTTTTCCACATCTATGGAAAAGCGGTCGGCATCTCTTTCTATCAGTTGGTGAATATCACCATGCCTTTTTTGCGCCTTAATATGATTAAGCGCTGCATTCCTGGCGGCAGTGAACAGGAAGCCCTTCAACTGGGCCAGGGTAGGGAAGTCTTCTTTTTTTTGGAACGCCTGGATGAAACATTCCGAAACAATATCTTCCGCAGCCATCGTATCGGCTGTTAGCTGTTCTGTAAAAAAGCATAGGGCGCGCTGGTATAGTGCATAAACCTGGTGCAGTGCTTTGTGCTCGCCCTGCTGAAATGAAGAGATCAGCGCAGTTTCCTCGTATGCTTTGTTGCTTGACAATGCCTTATTTAATGTTCATGTTTGGAAGCACAAACTAGAGTAAAAAATTTCAAAGACAAAGCGGTGCTGTTAAGAAATTGAGAACTAGCATGTTATGAATTATGAATAAGGCCGGAAGTGACGGCGGCCGTGGAACTTTATTGACAATGTTGTTGTTATCACCTCTTACAAGACTAACTAACTGTTTGCTAACAATTTAAAAGATTATGTCATGTCTATTGTAAAAGTAATCGAAGTGATCTCTTCCTCAGAAAAAAGCATTGAAGATGCTATTAACAATGCGGTAAGCGAGGTGTCAAAAACGATCCATAACATAGATTCTGTTTATGTAAAGGATATTAAAGCACATGTAAAAGACGGGAAGGTGTCTACCTATGGCATCATCTGTAAGGTATCTTTCCGGATAGATGAGAACGATCGGAAATAGATAATCATCCTGTTTCAGGTAGCGTTTGTATCATAAGATAACCTTATGTAAGGGATGTCTGTGGCATATGTTTTGGGGCCTTCCCTCTAAAAAGGAGGAGATGATGAAAAACTCATTTTTCTATGCGCTGCCACTGCTGTTATTCATAGGAGGGTGCAACAGCAGATCTTCCGACAGCGAAAAAAAAGCCAAAGAAATAAACAGCGAAAAAATCGACAGCCAGATCATGAGTAATCAGTCTGCCGACCCTGCATTGCCCATTCCTGCCAAAGCAGATGCAGATTTCCTGGTGGAAGCGGCCAGTGGCGGCATGACAGCCGTGCAGCTGGGTCAGCTTGCCCAAACCAATTCCCTGAACCGGGAAATAAAAGCATTTGGCGATATGATGATAAAGGATCACAGGAAAAGCCGGGAAAAACTGAGCACATTAGCCACATCTAAAAATATGGTGCTCCCGGATTCCATCTCCGGTCATCAGCAAAAAATAAAAGAACGCCTGGGAAGGAAGAAGGGAGAAGCATTCGACAGGGCTTATATCAGTTTCGTGATAGATGATCATAAAAAAGATATAAGGGCATTTCGCAGGGCGGCGGAAAATGCGGCTGATCCGGAAATAAGGGCTTTTGCGATGGATCAGCTGCCGTTGTTGAATTGGCAGCTGGACACGGCCCGGAACCTGCAGAAGAAGATGGGCATACCCGTTGGGCCACCGCCTTATGAATAACCGTTATATACTTTTTAGTATATAAAGACAGAAATCCGGGAATACCTGACTAAATTCCCGGTATGAAAGATTTTTGGCATCAGAACAGGATATACTACAGCCCTGTTGAATTTGCGATGAATTATATCGGAGGCACCTGGAAAATACCTATTCTCCAGGCATTGCGCAACGGGCCGGTGCGGTATGGCGACCTGAAAAAGTCAATACCGCATATCACCGATAAAATGCTGATCACGCAACTGCGCATCCTGGAAGAAAAAAGCATGGTTACCCGGCAGGTTTACCAGGAAAAACCCCCACGTGTAGATTATGCACTCACCGCGAGGGCGAAGCAGGCATTGCTGGTAATAAGCCACCTGGAAGCTTATGGGGCGTACC
>NZ_DATMTE010000364.1:0-5677 GCF_035564935.1 Chitinophaga sp.
AGTCATCAGCCCCGGTTTGCAATCCCTTTATCTTATCTTCATAAGAATCCTTTGCTGAAATAATAATGATACCTTCTTCCCTGTTGCGCTTCTTTATTTCTTCCAGTAACCTGATGCCATCGCCACCAGGTAACATAATATCCAGTAGTATGCATTCGTATTCAAACATGTCTATTTTTGCCAAAGCCTGTTGATAGGTGCCGGCATACTCACAGGTATAATTTTCGCCCGACAGATAAGAAATAATGCTTTGCGCCAGCTGTATCTCATCTTCTATGACCAGTAATTTCATGGCACTAAATTAGACTTCAATTCTGAATTAATTCTGAACTTTTGACTTGCCAACAGGAACTGATGGTGCGTGTAAACGCGTCAAATTACACTTTGGTTATTGCTAATTGGTTGTAAATAAATGAATTATGTATTTGTTTTTATACTTTAGGGAGATAGGAAACGGGTGCGCTGCCTGCATTACAGGAGCTGATTGCAGCTGAATCAGCCTGGTAGAACTTTTCCCGATCCGTCTGAGCCATACGCGTTGATTGGTCTTTCTTTGCAGAAAATTAATCTCGTTGAAACGTTTATACTTTATTCTCGCCCTTATTTTTATCAACCTTACTGTACTGGCACAGAATGGTGTTATCAAAGGAAAGATCAGTTCGGCCGACGGGCAGCCTGCAGCATTTGTAACTATCGGATTGAAAGATACTAAAAAGGGAACCCTTACCGATGAAGCGGGTTTGTTTATACTGAAGAATGTAAAACCCGGAAGCTATACGCTGGTGATCTCTTACACCGGTGCAAAAACATTGCACCAGGACGTAACCATTGGTGCAGATGAAGTAACTGCCGTGAATATTGCACTGGAGGCCACTGCCAGCCAGTTAAACGAAGTAGTGGTAGACGGTACTAAAACAAGAACCATCAACAAAAGACCTGTAAGCATCGGGAAATTACCGGTACCTGTTATGGACCTGCCGCAAAGTGTGGCTATCATTGGTCATGAAGTACTGGAAGATCAGCAGGCGCAACGCCTCAGTGATGTGGTGAAGAATATAAATGGCGTGTACATGGCTTCTACAAGAGCAGGTACGCAGGAAACATTTAACGCGCGTGGTTACGGATTCTCCAGCACAAATACTTTTAAAAACGGCGCCCGTGTGAACTCTGGCGCTATGCCCGAAATGAGCTCCCTCGAAAGGGTGGAAGTGTTGAAAGGAAGCGCTGCTATCCTCTATGGTAACGTAGCTCCCGGCGCTATCATGAACATGGTAACAAAGCAACCTAAATTCAATTTCGGTGGGGAAGTAAATCTCCGTACCGGCAGTTACGGTTTGCTGAAACCCGCTTTTGATATTTATGGACCCTTGTCGTCTAAAATAGCGTACCGGGTAAACGGTACCTTTGAAACAGCAGACAGCTACCGCGACCAGGTGCATTCTAAACGCTATTACGTAAATCCATCCCTGTTGTTCAAACTGAGCGACCGCACGGAACTACTGGTGCAGGCGGATTACCTGAAACATGATTTTACTCCCGACTTTGGTACCGGTTCCATCGCCGATGTCGCCCTGATTAAAGTACCCCGTAATACTTTCTACGGCGCTCCCTGGCAGTATGCGCATACACAGCAAACCACTGCTTCCGCCAATATTAAACATAGGCTGAATAATAACTGGTCCGTTACCGGTAACATTGCTTACTCCAAATACTACCGCGACTACTATTCAATAGAAAGGATCCAGGCAAATCCAGACAGCACCTGGGCCCGTCCGCTGGGAAGGAACGCTACCAATGAAGACTACTACGCTGCGCAGGTGGATTTAAACGGTAAAGTAAGGACCGGCGCTGTAGAACATACTATCCTTGCCGGTGTGGACGCAGACAGGTATCTTACCGGTACCTATGCTTACGGAGTTCCGTCTATCAACAAAACAACAGGTATCTACGATATCATCAACGTATACGAACCCAATAAATTTCCACGCCGTACCGACATGCCGGCAGATACCCTGAAAACTGTGAGCAACGCGCCGGTTAACAGGTTAGGTGTGTACGTGCAGGACCTGGTCAGCATCTCTGAAAAGATCAAGGTAATGGCCGGAGTACGTTTCTCCTACCTGCAAACAGAAGCACCGGTTGTTTATGACTTCAAAGGTGGTAAAACACCAGGTGAGGCTAAGTATGATCATGCCTTTTCTCCCCGTTTAGGCGTGGTGTACAAGCCAATTGCCTCCACCGCTGTATTTGCCAGCTATTCCACTTCCTTCACGCCAAACAGCGGCCAGGATATATATGGAGAAAACCTGAAACCATCCAATATAGAGCAATATGAACTGGGTGTGAAGAATGATATCTTCAATGGCCGTTTATCCGTTAACGTTACAGCCTACCGTATCAGGAACAACAACTATGCACAGATGGCCGCGTTTCTGAAAGATGGTACCGCTAACACCTTTACCAATATAAAAACGCTGATAGGAGAAACCCTCAGCCAGGGCGTTGAACTGGATATTGCCGGTCACCCGCTGGAAGGCCTGGACATCATTGCCGGTTACAGCTATAACAACATGACCATCGAGAAAACACCAGGTCTGAAAGGAAGTTCCATGGAAGGGGAGCGCCTGGTAGGTAACCCCAATCATACTGCAAATGCCAGTGCGTTCTACACTTTACAGGAAACCAGGTTAAAGGGACTGAAGCTGGGCGCAGGATTTTACTACATAGGTCAGCGCTTTGCAGGCTGGAACAATACCATCGGGCAAACACAGCAATACAACAGGCTGATCTCCGTTCCGGGCTTCTCTACACTTGATCTGAGTGCGGGATATGCTTTCAAACGTTTTGCAGTAATGGGTAAGGTATCCAACGTTACCAATACTTACAGTTATTACGTACACGAAAACTATAGCATTAACCCGATACCTCCCACACAGTTTACAGGAACCGTGTCGTATAAGTTCTAGGCTTATATCTTACCATAAAATAAAAAATGCGAAAAGATTCTTACCGCATTTTTTATTTTATTCGATCCCTTCTGTTATTTTAGCTGAAACTTTTATTGATCCACGTAAGGCAACTACATTCAGGTCGGGCATGCCCGTAAGGCCCTGCTATGCAAGCCCTCATTATCAGAAATCTATGCAAATGATCAATTCACTTTTAAATGTACGCCGGCTGCTGCACGTATCAGCATGGCTGCTGCTGTTTATGCCCCGCATCGCCAATGCGCAGCAACCCGTTTTCGATGGAGGCAAGTCGGCCTGGCACGATGGATTTGACCGCTATGATTATATCATGGACGAACAAACGCTTGTTATTACGCCATATAAGGCGCCTGAAGGGGAGAACTATGGTGTGAAGGAGCCACCTCCCGGAAAGCGGCGATGTATCATTGTGGCGCCCCGGAAGGCTGCTGCCGGTAATCCCTGGTCGTGGCGCGGCTGTTATTGGGATCATCAGCCGCAATCGGAAGTGGAACTGCTGAAACGCGGCTTTCATATTGCCTATATTTCCGCAAGCGCCACACTTCGCCCGGGAAAGGAGTGGGATGCCTGGTACCGGTTCCTTGTGGAGAAAGGATTATCGCCCAAACCCTGCTTTACCGGCATGAGCAGGGGAGGAGAATTTGAATATACCTGGGCCACGGCTCATCCCGACAAGGTAACCTGTATCTATGCTGATAATCCCGCTGTTAATAAGGATATATTGATGAAGCTGGGTGCACTTGCCGGTAATAATGTACCGCTGTTGCATGTGTGTGGCAGTCTCGATCCGCTGTACCTTTCCGCAACGGCTGCCATAGAAGCAATATACCCGGCCTTTGGAGGGCGGATCTCCGTGGTGATCAAAGAGGGCGCCGCGCATCATCCGCATAGTTTACATAACCCGGCGCTAATAGCAGATTTTATGGAGCAAAGTGTAAAGGAAATACCGCCAACACCCCGTTTTATAGATGGCGCCTATACGCAGGGATGGTATACCAGCACTAAAGCGGAGTATAAATTTGTTGCCGCTGAAAATGCCTGGCTTACTTTCCGCGGGCCATTATTTACGGGGGGGTATCACCGTTATACTTTTCAGTTGCCAGGCGTGGAATCATTTATCACTGTCATTGCCCCTGAAAAATCGGCTGCGGGAACGCCCTGGGTGTTCCGCGCCACCTGGGTAAAGCCCGATGCGGCAGTGGATCAGGCCCTGCTGGCACGCGGTTATCATATTGTAACAGGGCCGGTTCCCTATAATTTTGATGGTCCCCAGCTCACTCAGTGGAACCTCGTGTACCAGCATTTAACAGGGAAGGGTTTTTCATCAAAGCCCGTTATTGAAGGCGAAGGCGCTGCAGCCGGTGAAGCCATTGCATGGGCAGCACAGCACCCGGGCAATGTAGCTTGTATATATGCGGAGAACCCTGTGCTGAAAACAGTTGCCATGTCTGATGTACAGCCACTTGATCAACTGGCGCCGCTGGCAAAGGCCGGTGTTCCCATTATGCTGGTGGCCGGCAGTAACGATCCGGCATTAAGTGATAATACCCGTACCGCAGAAAAGCGTTACCGTCAGGCAGGTGGAAAAATAATGGTTATTGAACGCAGGAATGAAGCACATTTTCTATTGCAGCAGGATGCTGCTGCAGCGGTTCGTTTCATAACTGCAGCTACTCATACAGAAGCGAAGTAAACTATTATGCCTGTAACGCCATCCGTTGTTTGTACGGATGGCGCTGTATTTTAAGAAAGCGCTCAAACAATTTTGCCCTTCGGTTGTTCAGTAAGAAATCTTTGTAGCTCAATCGCTATCATTTGCTAACTTATTAATGAACAGAATTATGACCAGGGTAATTCTCACAGGCATAATCTTTTTATGCATCAGCCAGTTATTGTTTGCCCAGGATGCCAACTATTGGTCAGACGGTTATGGACCCGGGGGCTTTTTTACACCGGGTGCTGTGATAGCAAATAACAAAGACAGTGGTGTGCTGTTTTATAATCCTGCATTGCAGGCGCTTACAAAGAGGAAAACCGCTTCTATTTCCGGCACCGTTTACCAGGTGGAATCCATCAAAATGAAGAATGGAGCCGGCACCGGAAAGGATCTGCATTCACGTATCACTTCCAGCGTGCCGCAGATGTTGTCAGGTATCGTATCCATAGGGCGCAGGAAGCCTGTATATTTTGGTTATGCACTTACGCATACATCCGTGCTTAATTACAATGTGTCTCAACAACAAGATGCAAAGCTGGATGTAATAGAAGGGAGTGGTAGTCCGGGATTGGAATATTATGTAGGTCAGTATAATTTTCAAAACCTCACAAGAGAAACATCGGCGCTCATCAGTACAGGGTTTCAGCTTTCCAGCCGTTGGGCAATCGGTTTTATGGCCGAAGGCCAGTCCCGTTCGCAGCATTACAGCGAGGCCTTCACCTCCCGCGCACTGGTAAACGATAGTACTTCCAGTATGCTGCCCCTTGCCAGCAATGAAGGTGCTTACCAGGTAGATTATCACCATATCGGTTTGAAATTAAAAATTGGGTTAAGTTATGAAGCGGGAAGGCATCATCTGGGGTTATTATTTTCATCTCCCCTTATTCATCTGAGTGGAAGCGGAACACTGTTGAGCAACAACGCTGTCGCAAACGTTCATTTTATTGACGGTGATCCGGTAAACCTGTTGGCC
>NZ_DATMTE010000365.1:0-5008 GCF_035564935.1 Chitinophaga sp.
CAGGCAGGTACGCTCATTACGGTGTACAACTGGGATATTGATGAATATAGGCTTACACATAGCACCTTCAGGAATATTGCCGGTTGTGCGGGTGTGATCAAGTGTACAAAAGCCTCCCTGCAGCAGGTTACTTATGATCATATCATGTATCCTGCACTGGTGTTAGGCACGGAGATCATTACGCATAACGAGGCCACTTTTCCGCAGGATGTGACTATACAGGAATGCAGCTTTAACGCCAGTGGTTGGGAGGCCCGTATTGGTAAAACAGGATTGGTAGCTATTGGTAACAGCGGTACGGATGCAATGGCAATAGGGGCCATTCAGTTTGATCACTGTTCGTTTTCCAATGCAGCTACAGGCATCAATGCAAGCGGGATCAAACTGTTGAAAATTACAAACAATCGTTTCTCTGCGGTAGGGCAGTCGCTGAAAGTAAATAATACCAACACCGGTAAAGTGGTGTTTGAAAATAATACTGAAGAATGAAGATGAAAAAGATACTCTTCCTGTTATTGATATGTCCTTTACTTGCTTTGTCGCAGGGAAGTACAAAGTTATCGCTGAACGGCGTATGGACGTTTGCGTTAGATCCTTTGAATACTGGCGAACAGGCCCGGTGGTTTGCTGCAGATTTTGTTTCAGCACGCTTTGATAAAGTGCAGGTGCCACATAGTTTTTCAGTGGATAAGCGCTATTTTTTTTATACGGGAACGGCCTGGTATTTTAAACAGTTCAACGCGCCGCTGGCGCGGAAAGGACAGCGTACCTTCCTGCAGTTCGACGCAGTTTTTTATAAAACCCGTGTATGGCTGAATGGGCAACCGGTGGGTGAGCACGAAGGTGGGTATACACCTTTTGAAATAGAAGTAACCCACTTGCTGAAAGATAAGAACACCCTGGCCCTGTCGGTAAATAATGCCTGGGATACTACCACTATCCCCGGCGCCAAGGCCAGTGATGCCAAAGACGCACCAAATGTGGTGCAGTTATATGCCTGGATGAATTACGGCGGTATTACAAGACCGGTGCACCTTATTACACGCCCGGATGCCTTTATAGAGAATGTGAAAGTAGTGGCTGAACCGGATCTGAAAAAAGGCAATGCCCGTATACAGGTGATCACGGCTTTGAAAAATTACCAGTCGCCACAGGTACAGGTGAACATCTTTCACGCCGGCGGCAAGAGTAATATCCGTTTCAAACAAATATCCGCCAATGCATCAAGGGTGGTGTTGGAAGGCACGTTGCCTGCTGCAAAGCTATGGGACCAGGATGCGCCCCATCTTTACGAAGCAGAGGTGGTGGCCGGTGCAGATACCATGCGGAAAATTTTCGGTATCCGCCGGCTGGAAATTAAAGGTACACAACTGCTGCTGAATAGTGAACCGGTACGTATGGGTGGCTGCAACCGGCCATTGGATTATCCCGGTTACGGTTCCCTTGATCCGGAAAACGTGCTGGAGAAAGATCTGCAGCTGATAAAAAGCGGTAGTATGGAACTTTCCAGGATCAGTCATTACCCGGTTTCTGAAGATATGCTCAACTGGGCCGATAAACACGGCCTGCTCATCATCACTGAAGCCGGTAACTGGCAAATGACGCCACGGCAGATGGCCGATCCGAAGATGAGAGCAAAATACCAGTCGCAATTAAAAGAGATGGTGGAGCGCGACTGGAATCACCCCAGCATTATTGCTTACAGTCTTGGCAACGAGTTCCAGTCGCAAACCCCGGAAGGTATTGCCTGGGTGAAGGATATGAAGGCGTTTGTAAGATCGCTTGATGCCACGCGGCTTGTTACCTTCGCCAGCTTCAATGTTTGGCGGGATTATGTGAAGAAACCTGAAGACGAAGCCTCCAATTACGTGGATTTTATCAGTACCAACATCTATGGGAATGAGCAGCTGGCGCATTTGCAGCATATTCATGAAGTGTATCCCGATAAACCCGTTTATATCAGCGAGTTTGGTATGCGTTTACCGCAAAACGGGAAAGAGGAAGACCGTATCACTTATTTCAGGAAAGCCATGCAGGTATTCCGGCAATGTAGCTATCTCATCGGCGCTTCGGTATGGACCTTTAATGATTACATGAGCCGTTTTCCCGGAACAGATGCTAATGGTTACCGCGCATGGGGGCTGGTAGCGCCCGACCGGAGCTTGCGCCCGGTGTACCCGGTGTGGCAGGAAGAATTTGCACCCGCTGTTATTGAACCCGTAAAAGTAAATGGAGATAAAGCTATTGTAAAGATCACCGCCCGCGTTGATTTTCCTTCTTATGTGATGCGTAATTACCAGTTGATGTACGGTAACAGTGCTGTGGAGCTGCGAACGCTGAAACCCGGTGAAAGCCAGGAAGTAACCATCCCCGTTACACGGAATCCGCTCACGGTATCGCTGGTGAAGCCCGGTGGTTTTGTAGTAGTATCAAAAACAATAAAAGAACAGTAAAAATTATAACCGTACAATCATGATAAAATCTGGAGAAACAAACAGTCGCTCTTTCCCCGGCATCGCTATAAGCGCCGACCTGGTTATTACAGGTGGTGGTCTTTCAGGCGTGTGTTGCGCCATCACAGCGGCGAGGCAGGGATTGAAAGTAGTGCTGGTGCAGGACAGACCGGTATTAGGAGGTAATTCAAGCAGCGAGGTTCGTTTATGGATCCTGGGGGCCACATCGCATATGGGCAACAACAACCGCTGGGCGAGGGAAGGAGGTTTGGTAGATGAGATCCTGGTAGAGAACACCTATCGCAACCCGGAAGGCAACCCCGTTATATTTGACATCGTGCTGCTGGATAAAGTAAAGAGAGAACCCAACATCACGTTGTTGCTGAATACAGCCGTATACGAAGTAGAAAAAAAGGATGCCGCCACCATCAGCTCCGTGAAAGCCTTTTGCAGCCAGAACCAGAAGGAATATCGTTTATCCGCCCCGCTTTTCTGCGATGCCTCCGGCGATGGGGTAGTGGGCTTCCTGTCGGGCGCCGCTTTCCGTATGGGCGCCGAAAGCCGGGAAGAATTTGGGGAGAAATTTGCACCCTCTGCTGAGTATGGCGAACTGCTGGGGCATACGCTTTATTTCTACAGTAAAGATGCCGGTAAGCCGGTAGCCTTTACCGCTCCTGAGTTTGCGCTGAAAGACATTACCAGGATCCCGCGGTTTAAAACATTCAATGCAAAGGATTTCGGCTGCCGCCTGTGGTGGGTGGAATATGGTGGCCGCCTTGACACGGTACACGATACAGAAGACATTAAATGGGAACTGTGGAAAGTGATTTACGGTGTATGGGACTATATAAAGAACTCGGGCAATTTCCCCGAAGCGGAAACGCTTACCCTGGAATGGGTTGGCGCTATTCCCGGTAAAAGGGAAAGCCGCCGTTTTGAAGGGGATTACATCATGAAACAACAGGATATCATTGAACAGCGTACCCATGAAGATGCCGTTGCATTCGGCGGCTGGTCGGTTGACCTGCACCCTGCCGACGGTGTTTTCAGTGAAAAGCCGGGTTGCAATCAATGGCACAGTAAAGGTATTTACCAGGTGCCTTACCGCAGCCTGTACAGCAGGAATATCACGAACCTCTTCCTGGCAGGGCGTATTATCAGTGCATCGCATGTGGCTTTTGCCTCTACAAGAGTAATGGCTACCGCCGCTTATGTGTCGCAGGCAGTGGGCGTAGCCGCCGCTCTTTGTAAGGAGAACAATATTTTGCCGGCTGATATTTTTAACCGGGGACATATCACCGCTTTGCAGCAGCGTTTACTGAGTACCGGGCAATATATTCCGGGGCTCACGCTGAAAGACAGCAGGGACCTGGTACAATCTGCTGTGATCACCGCTTCCAGCGAACTGGTGTTCAAAGCGTTTCCGGGTAAGCCGCTTTTGAAGCCATTAACACTTTCCGTAGCGCAAATGCTGCCATTGCAGGAAGGGGAAGTAGCGCCTTTTATTTTTCATGCAGAAGCAACCGGCAATACCGAACTGGAGGTAGAGCTGCGCGTAAGTAGTAAGCCCGGTAATCACACACCGGATATTACCCTTGCCAAACAAACCATTCCCCTGCATCCGGGGAGGAATTGTGTGGACCTCCGCTTTAATACAGCTATAGAAAATGCCGCTTACGCATTTATCACTTTTATAAAGAATCCATTGGTGGAATTGCACTTTACGGAAAAGCGGGTAACCGGGATGCTATCTGTATTCAACAGTGTAAACAAAGCCGTATCCAATTACGGCAAACAAACACCCCCGGAAGATATCGGGATGGAAGCATTTGAGTTCTGGTGCCCGCAACGCCGGCCGGAAGGGCATAATATCGACCTGAAATACCAGCAGGGCATCAACCTGTTCCATGCGGAAAATGTACGCAACGGCACGGACCGGCCAACGAATGCGCCCAATGCCTGGGTGGCTGACTGGAACGATCCGCAGCCACAGCTCAGGCTGAAGTGGAGCACACCGCAGCAGATCAGCCGCATCTACCTTTGTATGGATACCGACTATGACCACCCGATGGAATCAGTATTGATGTCGCATCCCGAAGCAGTAATGCCTTTCTGTGTAAGGAATTACAGGATCAAAGATGCTGAGGGAAATATCATAGCAGAAAAAAAGGATAATTACCAGACGCAAAACCATATTCAGTTGCAACAGCCGGTAACTACGGATGAACTGATCATTGAGCTGGAACACCCGTCGGAGCATGTGCCGGCAGCGTTGTTTGCGGTGCGTTGTTATTAGCAGGTTTTTATAATTAATTTGGGATTGGCCTCCGGGGAAACCCGGGGGCTTTTTTGTGAACCTTTATTATCACCGTTTTTTGTTAATCCTATTGTTTTTACAAGGAGTTAAGAACAGAAGCTCTGTTAACAGCTAATTTTGTTTTGATAAGAAAGGTTTGTTTTAGAAATTCATTTCCAGCACAAATAGTTTTATGCCCAGAAAGAGCCTCTCGTTTTCGGTTTCAGACGAAATAATAAAGAATAAAATTTATTTTATC
>NZ_DATMTE010000366.1:0-1601 GCF_035564935.1 Chitinophaga sp.
GAAACGTGCGGAAAATCACCATCACAGATAAAGAAGGCAAAGAACTGATGACCTTCCCGCTTACTATAGGCGTAGTAGGCGCTTTACTGGCGCCCGTTTTCGCTGCTGTTGGTGCATTGGCAGCACTGATCGGCGAATGCAGCATCACGGTGGAAAGGGAACCTGAGAAAGAATAGCAGGGACCGTACAATTTCATGATTTGATAATATTTCGGTAACATAGTCTTTATACGGAAAGGACACATTTGCGCCTTAAACGTATCAACCACTATGACTGTAGTACGCTACTTTGCTCCATTGGGATTTGTGTTCCTTTTTGCCTGCAAGAAAAACGACAACCCTACTGACAACAACATTTCTTACCCTGCTAAAGCCACGCTGGCCGGCGCTGTGGTAATGACCACCAACGCCGCCGGCGTAAAAGTATACAATGGCGGTTACGGGTCATCTATTGTTAATGTGCCGGGCCAACCGGGTTACTTCTACCTGATGACAGACCGCGGCCCTAACGCAGACGGCACCATCAAGGATTCCAAAGTATTTGCCGTACCGGGTTTTAATCCGCAGATCGGGAAGTTCAAACTGAATGGCGACTCACTGGTGCTGGTGGAAACCATTCATATCAAATCTGCCGCCAACACGCCGGTAACGGGACTTCCCAACCCGGCAGGATCAGGCGGCACCGGGGAAACCGCATTGGATAAAGATGGTAAAACGCTTCCCGAAGATCCGGATGGTATTGACAGCGAAGGTTTAACCGTAGCACCCGATGGCTCTTTCTGGATCAGCGATGAATACGGACCCCACCTGGTACACCTGGACAGAAGCGGTAAAACCCTGGAAAGGATCAATCCGTTTGGAACGGGCGCCGGTGGCAGGAAAATCCCCAAAGTGTTTGCCAATCGCCGTGCCAACCGTGGCATGGAAGGCCTCACCATCACCCCTGATGGTAAAACACTGGTAGGCATCATGCAGTCGCCCTTATACAACCCAACCAAAGATGCAGTGAAGAACTCCCTGTATACCCGCATCCTCACATATGATATCGCTTCCGGTCAATCCAGACAATATATCTATAAACTGGATAATAAAAATACCGCCAACAGTGAAATCACCGTGATCAGCAACAACACCTTCCTGGTACTGGAACGCGACGGCGAGTTTCCAGGTGATGCAGCCAAACCTTCACTGATCAAAAAGATCTATAAAATAGACCTGTCTGCCGCTACGGATATTTCCGACGCTAGCGACGGCGCAGGCGGCAAACTGGTAAATGGTAAAACAGTGGAAGTGCTCACAGATGAAGAATTGCAGGCCGCCGGTATCAAAACCGTCAGCAAATCGCTGGTGGTGGATCTCCTGAAAGATGTGGCCGCTTATCCGCACGATAAACCGGAAGGCATTGTTCTGGTGAACAGTACTACACTGGCCGTAAGTAATGATGATGACTTTGGAATTATTCCTCCTGACCCGGTGAACAATACTTATATCCAGAAGATATTACCGCTTACGGGTAAAACCGATTTTAATACGGTGTATTTTATTAAACTGGCAACACCGCTGTTCTAAACTACAACTGTTAGCATTAAGTAAAACAGGGCC
>NZ_DATMTE010000367.1:0-12287 GCF_035564935.1 Chitinophaga sp.
GCTTTCACTGCATTGGCGCCATTAGTCATCAGATTAATTCTCTGTTTCATGTTTATAAGTTTTATTGGTGAAATTTGTTCGTTTATACACCAATAAGGATCGGTAAAAAGGAAATTGGACATCTCCCGGGATTTTTTTAAAAAATTTATTTTCCGGCAGATGAACAGCGCGTTTTCACGCACGCGGCCGCCAGAAATGGTGCAGGGCAGCGGGGAAAACTACGATTGGCGCGGGCGGAGCAGTGGCAGCCCCATGCTGCCCGGTTCCTGCTGGCAGTGGCCGGGGGAATAAATCATTTGTTAATCACATTGCTTTCACAATTGCAAAACACTTTGACAGGCCAGAATTTTTTCTTTTGACGGATGATTCTACAAACTTATCCGCGCATCGGAAAAATACCGGCCCTTTTTATTTTCACGTGGTTGTTTATTGCTGCATCCGCCCGCGCCCAGGAAATAAGGCCCCTTTACAAGGATTCTATTCCGAACAGTATCGGTAAAACGGCTCCGGCTGATGCACCCACCATCACCATCTATAAACCGGAAAAGCCCAACGGTGCAGCGGTGATCATCTTCCCCGGCGGCGCATATGCCTTCCTGGCCTTTGCGGAAGAAGGCACCAAAATAGCAGAGGCCTTTATTACAAAAGGCATAACTGCCTTCGTGGTAAAATACCGCCTGCCTTCAGACGCTACCATGCGGGATAAAAGCATGGGGCCTCTCCAGGATGCACAACAAGCCATTAAACTGGTACGCATGAACGCGGCGGAATGGGCGCTGGATCCGCATAAGATCGGTATTGCAGGGTACTCCGCCGGTGGCCACGTGGCGTCCACACTGGGCACGCATAGTGGTCGCAGCTATGTGCCCAATAAGGAAAATACGGACCTGCGCCCGGACTTTATGATCCTTGTATATCCGGTGATCAGTATGAATAAAGACCTCACTCACCAGGGATCAAGCATTAACCTGCTGGGAAATGAACCATCCAAAGAAAAGATCGCCTTCTTTTCCAATGAAGAGTGGGTAAACAATAATACGCCACCAGCCTATATCACGCACACCAGCGATGATGCCGTAGTAAGCGTAAATAACAGCATTGCCTTTTACCAGGCTATGCTGAGAGGAGGCATTCCCGCTGAACTGCATCTCTATCCCACGGGCAACCACGGTTTCACCCAACGGCTACCCGTAAACGAATGGCTGGATCCCATGCTGTGGTGGATGAAAAGAGGGGGCTGGATCCCCAACACCCCCTGATCTGATATTAAATCATGGCATAGCCGTATGAACAGGTCGCGCAGTGGGCTTCGAATGCAGCAGCTTTATCAAGGGTCGCTCTACCTTGTAGTAGAAGAAAATGCCCACTGCCACCGCCAATACCATATGCACAATAACCGAAACATCGGCATTCAGGAAGTAACCGGTGGAAGCATATATCTGCGCGATAAAATAATAGAAAGTATAGTGGGTAAGATAAATGGAATAAGAAGCGTCGCCTATCAGTAAGCCCAGCGGGTTGTTCCAGAGCTTTGTCCATACCCCCTGCTGTTCAAGGAAAATACAGCCGGCCAGGATACAGGCACTTGGCAATCCCCATAACAACACCCTTTTCAAACTGCCGGTACCGCTGGTAACACTGCTTAGTTCAGATATATTTCCAAAACCATAAACAACATTATAAATATAACCGCCTATTCCCAGCAGGAGGAGTAGCCCGGCTATACTGCCGGCTACCTTCACATGCCGGTACAGCCAGAAAATGATCACCCCGAAAAGGAACTCCAGCATAATAGGATTGGTGTAAAATATCAACCGGAAGTCCGCAGGCCTCAGTAGCTGCCCCGCTGCCACCAGGGCGGGGATAACAAGTAACAGCCATAGTGTTTTATATCTTGTACGGAAAAGGATCAGGAAGAAAAAGAGACAATAGAACCACCACTCAAAACTAAGCGACCAGCCCACAACAAGAATAGGCGCCAGCCATTTCTGGGAGTTAAGTACCGGCAACATAAACAGCGTGTCTCTCCATCCGTAAAGAATAGCAGTAACGGGGTACATCCGGTCAAAAAAACAAAAAAATACCATATAGCATACACTCGCCACATAGTAAATAGGATTGATGCGCAGGAAACGTTTTTTCAGGAAATCCATACCATCACGCGCACCAAAGTAATCACTGGCTACATAACTGATAATAAATCCTGAAATACCAAAGAAGAGGTCTACACCAATAGCGCCGAAGTTTTCAAGGAAATGGAATTTTTGCTGACGGGAAACGGTGAATGCTTCCTGTAGATCTATGGCATGTACATGTACCACGAGGATCACTGCTACTGCCCTTAATAACTGTATGCTGTTAATCTTCATAAATGGGATACTGGTTGAGGGTAAAGGATGGCAACACCGGTCACTTTTGTGTAAAGCAAGTTAAGCCGGGCTGCTGTAATTACACCTCAGTCGGTATCATATGCTCAGCCATGCAACGATTGCCAGGTTTCCCTGCTGATGGTAAACCAGGTATGCAGTATCTGATCTTCATAAAAAGTACCATCCTCCCGGAACCCCGCCTTTTCTAAAACACGTTTCGATGCGGCATTGCCGGCATCTGTAATGGCATAAATACTTTCCGGATGAAGCCGGTTAAAGCCATATTCCAGGATAGCCTGCGCACATTCCGTAGCATATCCTTTCCCCCAGTATTTTTTGATGAACCGGTAGCCCAGGTCATAATAATTAACATGACCATTGGTGGGATCTTTCACCAGTTTTAATCCTGCCCATCCTACAAACCGGTTGCTGTCTTTTTCTACAACCGCCCACCTGCCAATACCGTTATCCCGGTATTGTTGCCGGATAAGCCGGATCACCTCCTGCGATTCTTCAATAGTGCTCACAGGCTTATTCCCCAGGAATAAATGCACCGCTTTGTCTGAATCCAGTTCAAACATGCCGGCGGCATCAGCCGGTATCAACTCTCGTAAGATCAACCGGGGCGTAGATGCAAAAATCTCCATACACGTGTTATTTGGCGCCCAATTTAAAGGAACTATCTTAAATAGGAAAACAATAAAAAAACAGGATGGCCTATTTAGGCATCAACAGGAAATTACTACCTGCTTCGGCTTTGGTGGATTTTTTCTGGTACTGGTAGGGAGAAAAACCGGCAAACTCTTTGAAGGCCCTGATATAATGGGATTGGTCGGCATAATCATGTTCAAAAGCAATATCAGACAGCTTACTGTAATTGTTGCTTTTTAACTGCTTTAAGGAATTTTGAAAACGGCATATCCGGGAAAATAATTTGGGGGAGATGCCAACGCCCTGTTTAAACCGGCGCTCAAAACTTCTTTCCGTTAGCTGCAATTGCTGCTGTAAATCTTTTAATGCAATACTCCCGCCCGATTCAATGATCTGCGATAACGCAAAGTGTGTGACCTCGTCGGCCGACGTACTGTTTTTATTGATCTGGTTAAATAAAAACGTGGAAATGATAGCTATTTTCTCTGTTAAGGAAGGCGCATTGCCTAATCTTTCTGCCAGGTAAAAATCTTTGGTAACTTCCAGTATATCCAGGTCCATACACGAATTGGTTAACTCGTCGGCATTCAGGCCAAACACGGATTTCAACGCATGCGGATAACAAATTACTCCTATTGAACAAATGCTGCCAGTTATATGCAGTTCGGTATATTTGGTGGTTTGACCGTACAACAACAAGTCAGGCAGCTGTTTATTTTCCTGGTAGAAAGTGGCATCCTCCGATTGCTGGAAAATCAGGCCCGGACAACCATCTGCCGTTGGTCCGAAAATTTTAGGCTCATGAGCCACATCGCTGCTCTCCAGCGTCCAGAAATAACGGACGTGGTTTTTAAGATAAGACGGCGGTGGTAGCTCCTGGTATTTCATTTTATGGCAGATGAATTACTTTCAAGGTAAGATTTTTTAATGATTTCATGAGAACCCTTAGTTTTGTAAACTAATTAACTCGCCCCATGAAAATTGTATTGTTCCGTTTTATCAGCAGCCTGGTATTAGTAGCAGCTACCAGCATTGCATTTGCACAGAATAAGATCGTTGTTTTCCAGTCTGATTTTGGGTTGAAAGACGGGGCCGTTTCAGCTATGAAAGGTGTAGCCACCAGCGTATCGCCCCACCTGAAACTATATGACCTTACCCACGAAATACCTGCGTATAATATATGGGAAGCCGCTTACCGGCTGGAACAAACAGTTCCTTACTGGCCCGCAGGTACGGTGTTTGTATCCGTAATAGATCCTGGTGTAGGTACCAGCCGTAAATCGGTAGTGCTTAAAACAAATAACGGCCACTTTGTGGTAACGCCTGATAATGGAACGCTAACCCTCATTGCTGCCTCAGAAGGCATCGCCGCAATACGTGAAATAAATGAAGCCGTGAACCGCCGTAAAAGCTCTCAGCGATCCTATACCTTCCATGGCAGGGATGTATATGCCTATACCGGCGCGCGGCTGGCAGCAGGCGTTATTACCTTTGAAGAGGTAGGACCGCTGCTACCAAATGAAGTAGTAAAGATTCCTTACCAGGCAGCTGTACTGGAAAACGGGAAACTGAAAGGCAACATCTCTGTATTGGATGTGCAGTATGGTAACGTATGGACTAACATCAGCGCCGAATTGCTTAACCAGCTGCATCCGCAATACGGTGATCTGCTGCAGGTAACATTTTTCCACAACGGGAAAAAAGTATATCAAACGGTAGCGCCGTACAGTGAAACCTTTGGCGCGGTACCTGAAGGAAAACCATTGAGCTACCTGAATAGCTTAATGCAACTGTCTTTCGCGCTTAACCAGGGTAATTTTGCCGCTGCTTATCATATAGGAAGCGGTAGTGAGTGGAGTGTGGAAGTAACCTTGTTTGCCAAAAAATAAACCGGCATATTATAAGCTGTTACGATTGGCACGCCGCTTTAAATCAGGAAGTACATACAATAAACTGATGCCGTAAATATCAGGTTGTCGCTTCGCCAGGCTCTTCATAAAAGAGCCCTTTACTTCAATGGCGCCATTCTCTTTCCTGCCAAGCCCTATCCGCATACCGATATTGCCTATTGGCCCAAAGGAGTGTTGGGTAATTGAATCTGTAATGGTACCGCCGTTAACGTCTTTGTGCTTAACGTTTACCGGGCCGTAATGATAGGCCAGCCCGCCGCCGGCAAAGAACCCCACGGCTTTTTTATTAGCAAACGATGAAAACGCGCCAAAATTAAAATTGATAATAAGCGGCACATCTACCATCGACCGGAATTTTTTCACCGGCTCATCGCTTTTTTCACCGGTGTAATAGTAGATGATATTACCGTCTGCATCGTAATACCAGTCCATGTCGTCCTCTCCCGATCCACCGGAACCACCAGCGGTAAGGGGAATGCCCACAGATATCGTCATTTTGTCCGTTTCCATTACATTATAACGGATAGCATAAGTTAAACCGAAACTGGGAATACTTCCGCCCCTGGAAGTATGATCAATGGAAGTAGAAAATCCAATACCATGCACAAAACGTTGTGAAAAAACCGGTAAGCCGGCGATACAGGCAATTGCTAACAATACAATTTTTTTCATGTGGTACTGGTGGGATTACGGATACCATATAAAGGTAAAGTAAAAAGCTATTGAAACGGAAAACCGCCCCAATAGCTTTTCACAAACTTTTCTTGTGTTATTGTAATATGTCCAGTATGGCGTGGTCAATGCCCTGCAGGGTATTGACGGTTGGTTTGATCAGTTCCAGCACCGTGATCTTATTATGGCCTTTTTTCAGCCACTCTGCCGGCACATACAGGGTTTGCTGCGGGCCTACCTGCCAGTACCTGCCCAGGTGGTGACCATTGATCCATACCACTCCTTTGCCCCACCGGGTCATATCCAGGTAGGTGTCGCCGGTAGTGGAAAGCGTGAAGCTGCCCTCTTTCAGCACCGGTGCATCATCGGCGGTAGCTGAAGGTATAACCGCAGGCTGTACATCAAAGGGGAGTTTAAATTGCTGCCACTGGTGTATGGCCTGACCGTTAAACAATACTTCTCCAACAATGCCTTTCTTATTTTTCAACAGGTAAGGGCCAAAGTTAATACGCCCGAGGTTTTCAACCAGGATATCCAGGGTTACATTGCCGGCCGGAAGGGTTATTGCTACGCTGTCCTGCGCCAGGCGGCGGTCCAGGATGGCCACTCTTTTACCGTTTATAAATACAAGACCATAATCGCGGAGGTCTTTTATTTTCAGCAGGCCACTGTGCCCGCCGGGAATGGCGGCGCGGTATAACACAAACCCATAGGCCTGGTTCAGGTCTTCAAACGTTAACGGATCTACGCTTTTGATGGCGGCAGGTAGTTTGCTGAAAACAGCCGCGTTGTGTGTAAAGTTGATCACCGGTGTAGTGATCGCCGCCTTTTTTGCGGGCACTTCCGGTAAGGTTACGCCAGCCGGGAGATGACGGGCAATCACTTCCCTGAACTTCATGAATTTAGGGGTGGCATTGCCTGCTTCGTCCAGCGGCGCATCATAGTCGTAGCTGCTAACCTGTGGCTCGTATGGGTTTTTGTCGTTGTAGTTGGCCCCATTCATATAACCGCGGGTGGTGCCGCCGTGAAACATGTACATGTTAATGGAAATGCCTGCTGCAAGCACACGGTCCAGCCGGTCGAGAAAGTTTTCATAAGGGATGGTATGGTGTTTCTGTCCCCACCAGTCGAACCACGCAGGATACCACTCTGCTATATAAAAAGGGCCTTTGCCGTTGTGGTTTTCCCTTACCAGTTGTTTTACTTTTTCGGGATCATCTATACCGTTTACTGCGGGCAGTAAGCCTGGTAAATGCCCTTTGGCTACATCTGCTGCAGGGTCGCAGGTATAAAGCAATCCGTCAAATCCCGCATCAATAAACATCTTCCGGTTAATATCCAGGTAGCTTTTATCATTGGAATAAGAGCCATACTCGTTTTCTATTTGCACCATCAGGATGTTGCCGCCGTGGTTGATCTGTAATCCTGATAATTGTTTTCCTACGGCTTTAATATAGTTGTGGTAGGCTGCGAGATATTGCGGTTCTTTACTGCGTACTTCAAGGCCTTTTATATTTTGCAGCCAATACGGATAACCGCCAAATTCCCATTCTGCACAAACATATGGACTGGGGCGGAGTATTACCCATAAGCCTTCTTCCTGGGCTATTTTTACAAAAGCGGCAACGTCGTTGTTGCCTGAAAAATCATAATGTCCTTTCTGAGGTTCATGCATATTCCAGAACACGTAGGTGCCTATCGTGTTTAGTCCCATCGCCTTTGCCATTTTCAGGCGGTCACGCCAGCTTTCACGCGGTACACGCAGGTAGTGGATCTCCCCTGAAATCATCTGGAAGGGTTTCCCATCCAGCAGAAAGGTGGAATCGCCCAGCTGGAATGTATGTTGTGCAAACAGCTGTAAGCTGCACATCACCATTAAAATAACAACGCTTAATCTTTTCATTGTCTACAGTTTATTGCTTAATGTTACCTGTTAATGTAACTACCGACCGTGGCGGAATAAGAACTACATTCCCCGTAACATCACCCGGCTGCAGGTTGCCTGCTGCGCTGGTAGTATAGCTGCGCATACTGCCTGTTTTTAATCCTTTGCAGTGTATGCTGGTGGTTGCAGGGGTATTACCATTATTGATCACTACTATCCGGAGGGTATTGTCTTTATTTTTATAGGCAGATAAATAGAGCTGTTTCGACGCAGCGCTGTTGCTCATATTGGCCTGTACCCTTTTAGCGCCGGGTCTTATAAACCGGCTATAGTTACCCAGTACCCACATCATTTTGCTATCGCGGAGCTGTCCGTCTGTTTTATTTTTATCTATATAAATCAATCCGTCTTTATAATTGTAAGGCGAAATGGCCAGCCACCATTGCCAGGCGGCGGCATTGGCAATGGTAAGATCCGAGTGGATAACGCGCGCCATATACAGCGCGGCATCCATGCCCAGGTCTACGCCGGAACCGTTTATTTCCCCGGCATTGTCGCCCAGGATGCAGTACTCCGACTGCCAGAACTCCAGCCCGTTCAGCGCTGTATGCAGCCGTTTTCGTATAGTGGTGGCCGTATCTTCAGGTGAAGTGGTGAAATAACTGTGTGCGGCAATGCCTTTGTATACGTTGGGAAGGTGTCCAATATAAGTGGCACTACCGGGAGCAAAGAAGGCGTTTATCTGCGAGCCTTTATCCGGTTTATCTTCCGGCGCATACAGATAATTGATTTTGCCTGCCTCTGTTACCAGTATCTTCGTTGTCAGCTTTGCTTCGCTGAATGTTTTGCTGATAGCTTTGGTGAAGGCGGCAATCTGTTCGTTGTTATAGGGACAGCCTTCCTGTCCGCCATCACTCCAGTCCCACTGTGGTTCATTTACCGGGCTGACATAATTGAGCTGAACGCCAGTAGCAGAGCGGATGCCTTGTATTACATCTTTCAAAAAAACAGCAACAGCAGTATAATTATTTTGCGGAAGATTACTCAGCCCTTTATCGGCAAATGCTTTACCGTTATGAGTAAATGCCACCGGCGGACTATTCAGGAAACCCAGGAACTCCGTAACGCCGCGTTGCTTCGCGGCCTGTAAAAACCATAACTGCCCGGATTGTTTTTTCCAGTCGTAGCTATTGCCTGCCTGTAGAAATGATTCCGCCCGGCGCCATTCGTCTTTTATGCCGCTTTTGTTACCCTGCTCAGCGCTGCCGGCGCCAATATTAAAGCGCCACATGGATAAGCCGATCCCTTTGGGCTGGCCGCTGGCACTCGTATCGGTACTGAACAGCCAGTCGGCGATCTGGTTACGTTTGCTGTCCGGCCAGTTACCGGTAAACTGACCGGCCCACGCATCGGAAGCCGCAAAGTTATGGATCGTTTGTGCAGTTTTTTGTAAGTCGATGTTTACCTGGATAACGTTACTGTTGCTTTGTGATGATGCGGTATATAGCGCAAAGCATAGCGATAGTGAGCAAATAATTTTTTTCATGTTCCTGAAACGCTTTGCTTCACACAAAGCCGCCGGAAAGTAGTAAAATGGCTGTTAAATATTTTTCAATTATGACAACCGGCAAGCCAGCGGCGGCTTTGTGTAAAGCGGATGAGGGTTTAATAGCCTTTGTTCTGCTCCAGCTGACCGTTGGAGGCCAGTATATCGGCTCTTGGAATAGGTAACCAGTAATTTTTTTCGGCGAACAGGCGATCCTTCAGCGCTACCTTCCTGGTATAGGTATATACGCCGCCACTAACGGTAACGTCTACACCGTAAGCGGGTACGTTTTCAGTAACAATTGCCGTTTTCCACCGCCGTACATCGTAAAAGCGATGCTCTTCAAATGCCAGTTCAATTTGTCTTTCATGCTGAATAGCGGTCCGCATCTGGTCTTTGCTTAAGCCCGGTGTAAGTGCAGGTTGCTGTACGCTGCTGCGCTGGCGGATCTGGTTAATGGCGGCATATACATTGGCATCAGGACCTGCTGCTTCATTTTGGGCTTCCGCATAATTCAGGAGTATTTCTGCATACCGGATGTAGATCCAGGGCTGTAACCCGGCTACGTTCCAGGGATTGTCTATCGGGTTGTTATCGTCCATGAATTTGCGGAGATAGTAACCTGTTTTGGTAGAGTTCCAGTTGGAAGGACCATCCTTTCCGTCTTTTCCACCGGGAGAAAATGTTTGTATGGTAGATCCCCGGTAAGAAGCGCCGTTATAAAGGATAGTGGCATAAAACCGCGCATCCCTGTTCGCATAAGGGTTTTGCGCATTGTATCCGGAAGAAGGATCCGTAATCTGCTTACCATTCTTCATTTCATAAGCGTCTACCAGGTTCTGCAGCGGTGTATTACCGGCCCATCCGTTGTAGCCATTAGGACCGTTGGATATTTCCAGGCATACGTGACGGGCGCCCACGGCATACCGCCGGCCAAAAATAATTTCGTTGTTATCAGGTTTTATGAACAACTGGCTGTAATCTGCTGCCAGGGTGTATTGCGACATGTCCATCACTGCTTTTGCAGCATCGGCTGCTGCCTGCCAGGTACCAACGTTGTACAGCGGGCTTGCGGCATATAATTGTAAGCGTGCTTTCAGCGCCAGGGCGGCGCCTTTGGTGGCCCTTCCCAGTTTCCAGCTGTCGTCATTGGTGAGCGGCAGATCCGCGGCTGCGGCAGCAAGTTCGCTTACGGCATAATCCATGGATTCCTTCAGCGTAGCCCTTTTAAATAAAGCGGGGTCGGTGAGGTTGTCGGTGAGCTGGTATTCCTTATCGCCCATCATTACCACACCGCCATAGTTGCGGATCAGGTCATGGTACCGGAAAGCGCGGATAAAGCGCAGTTCAGCGGTCAGCTTCTTCCGGAGCGCAACGCTCATTTCCACGCTGTCGATGTTATTCAGTGCGTAGTTACATTCACGGATACTGCGATAGCTTCTTCCCCAGATAGTTCCCGCAATACCGGTATTTTCCGGCGCTATCTGTCCCTGCTGGATAACCCATGTGTTATCATCATTGTTGTAAATAGATTCGTCGGTAACGGAGCTCCACAACCCGTATTCAAAACCTCTTCCAAAACCGGGATTAGTGCCTTCTCCTTCTTTATCCTGTAGTTTGATGCTCAGGTACCGGTTGATCACATAGTTCTGGAACAGGGCAGAATCGCCCAGTACGGCGTCGCCCAGGATACGGTCGGTAGGCGTAATGTTCAGGTAGTCCTGTTTGCAGGATGCCAGTAATCCCACGGCGGCTAAAGTTAAGCTGTATATAAAGTGCGTTGTTTTCATGATTGTTTTTTTCTGGTTTAGAATCTAACATTTACACCCAGGTTGATGATCCGTTGCTGGGGGTAAAATTGCCCGCTGCTGCTGGTTCCTTCCGGATCGTAATCTTTTACCCTGGTAATGGTGAAAAGATTAAATGCGTTGGCATATACTCTCAGGCTGCCGATCCTGATACGGGATAAAACCCCGGAGCTGAAAGTATATCCCAGTGATACGTTTTTCAAACGCAGGAAGGAAGCATCATTGAGCCAGAACGTATTGGCATAGCGACCGCCGTTTACGGAAGCGGAAGCGCGTTCATCTACTCTCGGGTAAGAGCCATTGGGATTGCTGGGGCTCCAGCGGTTATCTGCCCAGCTGCTGTAGTAGTTTCCGATAGTACCGGATTCAGGGAGCACATACTGGCTCACATTTGTTTGCCCGGCAAATAACAGCGATAGGTCAAATCCTTTGTAATCACCGCCTAATATAATGCCATAGGTGATTTCAGGGATATTACCATACTTTGTCCTTGTCTGGTCATCTGCATTGATCTGTCCGTCGCCGTTAACATCCCTGTAAATCAGGTCGCCCGGTTGTGCACCTGCGGGGTGTGGATATTTATTCAGCTCATCGGCTGTCCGGAATATGCCAATGGCATCATACAGCAGGGAAGTGTTCATCGGGCCACCGGTTTGCCTTTGATAAGGCAAGGTGCCGGGGGCTTCATCTATAAAGATGATCTTGTTTTTGGCATAGGTGATGTTACCGGAAACATTGTAATGGAAGCCACTGCCAGTGGTATTGTCATATCCCAGGGTAGCCTCAATACCGTTACTGTTCACCTTCCCGATATTTTCGGCCGGTACCAGCGGGATAGCAGGATCAAACGGATTTACGATACCGGAAGTTTGCGGCAGCGAAGCATTGCGCTGGGTAAGGATCTTGGAACGCTTCTGCTGGAAATAGATAAACTCCAGGTTAAAGTGCTGCAGGAAGGCCATATTTAAACCCAGGTCCATTTTCTTAGCAATCTCCCACGTGATAAATGGGTTACCCAGTTTGGTGAGGTCAATGCCGGGAATGATCTGGCCGCCCACTACATATTGGTTAACAAAGGAGTAGTTGTCGAAATACTGGAACAGGCCGACGTTGTCGTTACCCAATGTACCATAGGAACCACGCAGTTTCAGATCGTTGATAAAGCTTACATTTTTAAACCACTCTTCCTTTGAAACGCGCCAGCCGGCTGATACTGACGGGAAGAAACCATATTGCTCACCTTTGGGGAAGGTGGAGGAACCGTCGTAACGGGCCTGTACTTCCAGCAGGTATTTTTCCATATAGTCGTAGGCAATTCTTCCGAAGTAACTTTTCCTGGTGAAGCTGTAGCTGGTACCGGAGTTATCTTTATCGGTAGCGGCAGATCCACCCTGCGACATTTCCGGCGTTTGAGGCGTCGGGAAATTCAGGCGGGATGCACCCAGG
>NZ_DATMTE010000368.1:0-9931 GCF_035564935.1 Chitinophaga sp.
ATTTATCCGCACGGACTTTCCAAAGAAGAGAAAGCGGCTGAAGATAAAATACTGGTGGCCCATCGTATGGAATTACTGAAGAACATGACCAAAGAGGATCATCTCCGGGCAGATCTATTGCAGGTTAAATACCAGATGGAAGATGTTATTGAATCACCGGAATATCACGGTACCATGAATTTCGGCCATTTCCTTTCCGCCTACATCCGCGCTGTACAAAAGAAACAAAAAGAGTTTGCGGCAGAAATCAGCATTGATGAAACCCGTTTAAGCCGTATTATTCACAATAAGGAGTTTCCTAATGATGAGCTCTTTATCCGGCTGGAACTGCATTCAAATAACACCATACCTGCGCTTAGCTGGTTCCTGCTGGCAGAGAAAGAAAAGGCATATAATATCAGCACTAATAAGGAGCTGAGGAAGCGGGAGAAGAAAAACGTGCATAAAACGATCGCAAAGCGATAGTTGTTTCAGTTTCATATATCAGCAGGTTACTATTCCGTTGATAATAACCTGCTGATACAGATCAATGTATTTTGATCACCTGCCCGGTGCCCGCTCCGAGTATACTCTTAATATATCCATTCACCACCTGTTTCATCGTTACGGGAATGTGCCCGGGAAAGTAAGGGAAATACCCGGGAGAGTCTTCCACTACGGTTGGGCTCACAGCATTAATGCGAACGCCGTTTTCCAGCTCAATGGCAGCTGCCCGTGCAAAAGCATCAATACCACCGTTAGCTACCGAAGCATTGGCCCCGCTCAGTACCGGGGCTTCCGTAAGTGAGCCGGAGGTTAAAGTGAATGAGCCTTTGGGATTGATGTAATGCTGCCCGATGAGCACCAGGTTGATCTGCCCCATTAGTTTGCTATGGATACCAATGTTGAACTCTTTGTCGGTGGTCGTTTTCAAGGGACCGAAATAAGCATCTCCCGCCATAGATACCAGTGCATCAAATGAACCAGCCTGTTTGAATAATTTTTCAATAGAGGCAGGAGAGGTAATATCGGCCTGGATATCGCCACTTTTAGAGCCTACCTTAATTATTTCATGATCCTTTTCGAGAGCGCTTGCCACGCGTTTTCCGATTGTACCGGAGGCCCCTACGATGATAATTTTCATATGCCTTGCTTTTGTTTATTAAGAGAAATTACATTTATTGTTGTTGAATATGAGATTTTCCCGGACATGCTCCGGTGGATAAGAGAATGTTCCCGCATCTCCCCGGCCCAGGATTGATTCATGTTCCTTTTTTATGTTAAATGGAAAGCATTTCATCTTCACAAAAGTACACCGGTAAGCAAATGCAGGAATAGGACAAAAATGCAGTTATACAGGACTTATCTGAAATTGTGCCTGAATGCCTCCGGGGAATGCCCCGTACGCTTTTTAAAGAACCTGATAAAATAGGAAACGTCTTCATATCCCAGTCGCCAGGCCACCTGGTTTACCTGGTCGGAGGTTGCCAGCAGCGATCTTTTTGCTTCCAGTATGATATGCTCATTGATAACCTCCGAGCAGGTTTTTCCCAGGGCAGCTTTTGTGATGGCATTGAGCTGGTAGGGCGAAAGGTTTAACATACCTGCATATTCAGCTACCTGCTTATGTTCAAAGATATGTGCTTCCAGAAGCGAGAGGAAATCATCCAGCCGTTCCTGCACATAAAGGTTATTGCTCCGGGGCGCGGCGTTGTTATTGTCGCGTAGCAATTCCACAAACAGGATATACATACTTGCTTTCATCACTTCCTGGTGCCGCTCCTGTTTGGCAGTGTATTCCTGGAAAATGGATGTGAGCAGGGCAAACAGTTTCTGAAATTTAGCAGCGCTGAATTGATAGTGATTAATATGACTGGTTTTGCACAACAACTTATTGGACGCCTTATCCCGGGAAGTGTAGAATGCGCCGTGAAACTGCATCAGGAAGCCCGTGCTTCCGGCTTTCAGCACTAGTTGATGCACCTGCCCCGGGTGTATGAAGAAAACGGAATGATCACCAACCGGGTAAGAGGTGAAGTCAATTTCATGGGTGCCTTGACCTTTTTTTAAGGCAAGCAGGTAAAAGAAGTCGTGGCGGTGAAGCTCCTGTATCATGTCTTTCCCTGCAAGCATGCCTTCCACATCGCGGATATGGAAACTGTCGGACAGCTCCGGCGCTATTTCTGCTGTATTAATATGCCTGACTGGTATTCCTTCCATACAAAACTATATTTATCAAAGGTACTACAAATACCTTTTTACCACCGGGATCTTCCTTAGTAGTGATACCGTTCCCCAGCTCAGCGTGGCCGATGCTACAAATGTAACCAGGAACTTGGCAAAGGCAGGTAAGGGTACATCCAGCAAATAATACTGGCACCATACAATAAAAATATAATGCACCAGGTAAATACCGTAGGCATTGGCGGAAAGAGATGTCCACCAGGCGTTTGTTTTATTCAGCAGGCTTTTGAAGGCGGTTAAGAAAGCAATGCAGCTCATGGTGCACGACAGTATCCATACCGGCCTGTAAATAAGATTGGCCTGTTGTTCACTGAGTTGTTGCTGTTGGATCATTTGCACCAGCGGGGCTTCGCTGCACTTCAGCGTGGCATATATCACCAAACAGCTGATCACCCACAGCGGCCATCTTTTTACAAACGCCACGTTGTCTGCAAATATACTGTTGGCAAGTCCCGGTGCGCCTATCACTATTCCCAGCAGGAAGTAGCCCGCGTATAGCAGCACCCTGCTCACCTGGAAATCGAAAGGGCCGATGCCCGTCCATGCGTAAGGCGACACAAATTGTATGACGGGGATATAAAGCAGCAGGGTATATGCATACCACAGCAGGCATATTTTTACCGGCAACTGCTTTTGCGCTGTAAGGAAATTGCCTGCTTTAGCCACCGCGTTCTTTACAAACGGATAGCATAAAGCAAAAACAAGGTTAAAGGCGAACAGTACCCAGATGAACCAGGGGGGACCTACCGGCCATGCTTCTACCGTAAAAAAATCTATCACATAAGCTTTCACGTTGTGTTGCCCGGTTGCCAGCAGGAAAGAAGGGTAGTAGGCAATCAGCATCAACAGGGTAACGCTGGCCATAAAGGGAATGAACAGCCGGTAAAACCGGTCGCGGATAAATATGGCCACGGTTTTGTTTTGCAAACTGTTCATTACAAAAATGCCGCTGATCAGGAACATCAGCGACATAAAAAAGATATCGTTAAAATCTTCGAAGATATCCAGTCCTTTCCACCGGGCGGTATCCACTACCGGGTTGGTAGAAAGGATATAGGCGGTTTTATTGAAGGAAGCAAACGTGGTATATGCCAGCGACGAATGGTGGGCTACCACCAATAGCGTAATGAATGAGCGCAGGTTATCTATCCAGCTGTTCCTGACCAGGGCCATATGCATACTTTGCTTTACAGACGGAAGATAAAGCAAAAAGTTGCAGGGCAGGCCCTGCAACTTTCCAGTTTTTAATATCCCGGGTTCTGCACAATTTTCGGATTACGGTCTATCACATCCTGTGGCACAGGGTTCAGGTACATTTTAGGAGTAAACACATGTGGGTGGTTTAACGGCACTATTTCATATTTCCATACGCCTGCATTGTTATCAGGTGAAGTATTGGTGATCTTCATGGCATGCTTATCCACATTCATTACGGTGCTGGCGGTTTTCCAGCGGATGATATCATAGAAGCGTTTATTCTCAAAGCAAAGTTCCACTCTTCTTTCATGATAAACAGCGTTCCGCATTTCCGCCTGTGATAAGCCCGGCGGAAGATCAGGGAGGCCTGCTCTTTTACGCACCTGGTTAACGGCCTTGTACACCGTGGCATCCGGGCCGGCTGCTTCATTCTGCGCTTCTGCATATCCCAGCAGTACTTCCGCGTAACGGTAGTAAATGAAGTTGGCCCCGCTTACCGCGCCGCCGCCGGGGCGTACCAAAGGATTGAGCCGTTTTTTGAAGTAATAGCCGGTGTTGCCCACATCGTCGGTACCAAAATCGATCTGGTTTTTGGAGGGGTGTACTTTATCAATACGGGTGTAGATGGTATCGCCTTTATCCATCCAGGTCATTTTATAGGGAGCGCCGTCGTACACGATCCAGTCGTAGAAACGTTTTTCACGACCTATGTAGGGACGCTGCGGATCATAACCGGAAGTGGGATCCGTAATGGATTTGCCGTTGGCCATGTAGAACTGGTCTACCAGTTCCTGTGTAGGGCAATAGTTGCCCCAGGTGTAGTAGGCGCCATTGATCCATACAGGGCCGCCATATTGCTCAAAAGATGATCCCATAATATTGGCTACTACCTGCCTGTCCCATACCACTTCCGAATGATATTCGTTGGCTTCATACCAGATGGCGGAAGGATCGGTAAACAGTTCATATACTTTGCCATTGCCATAAAGATCAATAAACTGTTTGAAAGTAGCGGCGGCAGTGGCCCAGCGGCCGGCATCGAAGTTATTGTAGCCTGCTACTTTGTGAGGATCGTTACCGGCGGCTGGTTGTGCGGCGTTGAAAGCAGGACTGGCGGCATATAGTTCCACCCATCCTTTCAGGGCCAGTGCAGCGCCCAGGGTAGCGCGACCTGCATCTGCATCGCCCTTGTTATATTTAGGCTGCAGGTATCCGTCTTTGGCAACGGAGTCCAGCTGTGTGGTAATGAACGTTACTGTTTCCGCAAAGGTGTTCCTTGGTGCGTAGATCATGGAGCTGTCCATCGTACGCCGGTCGGCCGGTATGGTGATGATGGGCAATCCGCCGATGTGCATCCACAGTTCGCTGTAAAAGAACGCGCGGATAAACCGTGCTTCGTCGATCCGTTTGTTCAGCCATTCCGGTGAAAAATTGGCGGCGTTATTACGCACTTCGGCAATAAAGGTATTGCATTTACGGATGTTGGTGTAAATGGTGGTCCAGTTGGTGAGGTCGCCTGAGCCGGTGATGCCTCCCCATACGGTGTAATCGTTGGAGGATGCTTCCACAATGCCCTGTTTCCAGTTATAGGAGGTATAGTAGAAGCCAGCGTCGTTATCGTCGGTGAAATTGTCCAGGTTTTCCGGCTGGTTCCAGTAATTGGGCAATACATTGTAGATATCGTTGAGGAAAAGATCGGCATTGCCCTCCGTGCTCCATTGTGAAGCATCGGTGAGCTTTGTTTTGTCGGTGTTTTCCAGGAATTGTTTTTTGCAGGAGAGAATACCTGTGAGCAGTATACCGGTAAGCAATGATAATATAAAGCGGGTCATAGCAGTTTGTTTTAAAAGGTTACGTTTAGTCCGAACACCATTACCTTCTGGTTGGGATAGGCTGTTTCCAGGTCGGTG
Organism: Chitinophaga sp.; assembly: GCF_035564935.1. Classification (GTDB taxonomy): domain Bacteria; phylum Bacteroidota; class Bacteroidia; order Chitinophagales; family Chitinophagaceae; genus Chitinophaga. The sequence goes on from NZ_DATMTE010000368.1 coordinate 5,331, forward strand.
TAGCCTACTTCCGGGTCCATGAATTTCATTTTGCTGAAGGTGAGCAGGTTTTGCCCGGATACGTAGCAACGAAGGCTTTGCATTTTCATGGCTTTGGAGATATGGGCAGGAAGCGTGTATCCGAGCACCGCTGTTTTTAAGCGGAGATAACCTGTTTTCATCATCCAGAAATCAGAGTTCTGGGTGTTATTGGCGTAAGGCGACTGGTTAGCGCGGGGATATTTTGCATCCGGTGTATTCGGTGTCCAGTGGTTGTTATAGTATTCGTATGCAGAGTTACTGTTATTATTGTTAAACGGTACTGTCTGGAACCCGCGGATATTGAGGCCGGCCAGGGCTGATCCCTGGAAGAACAGGCTGAGGTCAAATCCTTTCCAGGAGGCGCTGGGAGTGAAGCCGTAGGTGATGAAGGGGTATACAGGATTACCGATAACCGTTTCGTCGTAGGAGTCTATTTTACCATCGGGTTTGCCATCCGGTCCGCCTATATCGGCATAGCGGATATCGCCGGGATGCAGCACGCCAAACTGGGTAACATTGTATCCGTCGTCGCTGTTGATGATGCCGTCGCTGTTCCTGTCATCTGCCAGTGAAAACAAACCCAGCGCGTGATAACCGAACTGCGTACCGGTGGGCCGGCCTGTTCTGCTGCGGTTAGGATTGTCGCGCGTTGCAGCTGTTTCAAATACCTGGATCATTTTATTTTTAGCGTAGCTGAAGTTGCCGTTCAGTCCCACCTGCAGGCCGTTGGAGAAGCGGTGACTGGTACCTGCGGAAATATCGATGCCCCGGTTTTCCATGATGCCCTGGTTTTCATCTGAGAGCCCCAACCCGTATTCTACCGGTACGGTTACTGCAGGCGGTAACAACATACCCGTTCTTCTTTCATGAAAATAATCCACTTCAAGTGTCAGTAACCCTTTCCATAAAGTAGCGTCTAGCCCGATATCTGTTTTGGTGGATATTTCCCAGGTGATATTGGGATTGGCTTCCCTGATGATGTTGGAGCCCTGTACCATGGCACTATTGCCAAAGGCATAGGCATTGCCATATAAATTATACCCGTTGAGATACTGGAATGCAGCGCCGGCAAGGTTGCCAGACTTACCCCAGGACCCTCTCAGTTTAAGGTAGTTCAGCGGGGAGGGATGATCTTTCATAAAGTTTTCTTCAGAAATGATCCATCCTGCGGAGAAGGCAGGGAAGTAGCCCCAGCGTTTGTCCGGAGCAAAGTAGTAGTGACCATCGTACCGGCCGGCTGCTTCCAGCAGGTACTTGTGATCGTAGATGTAGCCTACGCGGTATACAAAACCCAGCTGGCTGCCGGTGATGGTGGAACCGTTGTTATCGAAATCATTTTTGTTGGAGCTGCCCATGCCGAGTTCATCAATGTCTACGGCGAAGTTGTTGCGTCTTGCAGAGAAACCGGTGGAGTCATTTTTCCTGGCTTCCGCTACCAGCAACCCGGTGAAGTCGTGTTTGCCAAAGCTGTTATGATAGTTGAGAAATCCCTGGAAGGTGTAGAACTGGTTTTTTGAATACTCCTGGTTCAGCCAGGTGTAGGGCGCAGCGCTTCCTTCCGACGTGGAGATCTGTTTCGTATATGTGTAAGGGTTAGTAGCGGTGTTTTGCGAGTAAAAGTAAAAGGGCGTATGCCATCCTTTAATCGTATAGTCGTTAGGATCATAACTGAAAGTTCCTTTCACGCTAAGCCCTTTAATGAAAGGCAGTTGCTGTTCCACACCGAGTGTAGTGAGCAGGGAGGTAGCATTGCGGTGAGAGTAGCCTGCTTTCAGGATCCCTACCGGGGTATTGCCGGCAAACTCGCCCCAGAGGCCATTGCTGTAGTACAGGTTGGTAATGGGGATGAGTTTATAGGCGCTGCGGAACAGCTGGCCGGGTGTGGTAGCGGCATCTACGCTGTTGGTTTTTTCGATAGCGCCAATAAGCGATAACGACACTGTAGTAGTGGCTGTGGCGTTTATTTCCATATTCACATTATAGTCGTAGCGCTTATAGTTTATAGGATCAAACATCCCATCCTGCTGCAGGTAGCCCAGCCCTGCATAATACTTTATGGTATTGGTGCCGCCGCTTAACTGCAGGTTATAGTTCTGGATGGGCGCATGCATGCGTACCAGGTCTTTGGTATTGCTGATGGGATATTTGTCGGGATCTTTAGCGTTCAGGTCTGCATAATTACTGAGGAGGTCTTCGCTGAAAGGTTGTTGGGTGCCGCCCGGGTTTTCATTCATATAGGCTTCATTGCGCAGGCGCATATAATCCTGTGCATTCAGCATTTTCGGATAGTAGGTGGGCGTTTGTGCACCGTAGTAAGCATTCAGCGAGAGCGTAGGCACGCCGGTTTGCCCGCGCTTGGTAGTGATGAGAATAACGCCGTTGGCGCCGCCTAATCCATAGGGGGCAACCGCGGCGGCATCTTTCAGCACGGTGACGGAGGCAATGGAGCTGGGTGAAATTTCATTGATGTTATTACGGATGATACCGTCTACCACAATGAGCGGCGAGTTGTTACCGGTGGTGGCGATACCGCGGATGTGGATATCGGGGTTGTCTTTACCCGGCTGTCCGCCATTGGGGCGCATGCTGATGCCGGAAACATTTCCTGCCAAAGAATTGGAAATATTGGTGACCGGCGACTTCGCCAGTTCCTTTCCCTGTACGGCTGCCACGGCAGCGGTGGAGGATGTTTTCTTTTGTGTGCCGTAACCCACCACCACCACTTCGTTCAGGCCGCTGGCGCTTTCTTTCAGTACTATGCTGAGGGGGCCGGCGCCGCTTACTATTTCGGTTTGTTCATAACCTACATAGCTGAACACAAGCGTGGCGCCGGCAGGGGCCTGCAATTCAAAGTGACCATCTTCGTTAGTGACCGTACCGATATTGGTTCCTTTTACTTTTACAGACACACCGATCAGCGGATCGCCGTGTTCATTTTTTACAGTGCCGGCGAGTTTGGCTACGCGTACGTTTTCCGGCGCTATTACAATGGCGTTGTTGTCCATCACGGTGTAGCGAAGGGTGGTGCCGGTGAGGGCCTGCGTGAGCAGTTGTTCCACTGTGGCGTTTTGTGCATGGATGGATACCGGTGGTTTCTCCGGCAGGATGTCGTCGTTGTAAATCAGCCGGCAGCGTGTTTTTTGTTGAATGGTTTTCAGCACTGTTTTTATGCTGACTTTTTCCAGTGAGATGCTGATTTTTTCCTGGGTGGAGGAAGTGGCGTGTGCCGGTAAGAACCCGGTTATCAGCAGTGCCAGGGCAATGATGGCCGGCAGCCGGCCATGCAGACTTTTATCAAAAGTCCGTTGGAACTTGATTTTCATAACATGGAATGTAAGTGGGTGAAGGAAAGTAAAAGTGGGTGTTGTTTTGTAGTGATTTTATGTCATTGTAATTGTTTTTGGAAGATGAATAATGCCGTGTTAATTACTTACCAGGATCTCTTTCCCATTGACCCGGAAATTAAAGGGGCGCGAGAGCTGTAACATTTTCAATGCTTCTTCTATTGATTCTGTATCAATGATGCCGGAGAACCGCAGTTGTTCCAGCCCGGGGGATTCAAAATGAAAGGTGACGCCGTACCAGTTGTACATTTTTACAGCCAGTTCGCCAAAGGTTTCGTTGTCGAAAGCCAGTTTGTTATTCAGCCAGGATGTTCCCGGGAGGTACCCGGTGCTGTCTTTTTCCAGGTGTTGTTGCTGAAACACCCGCGTAGTGCCTGTGAGCGGTATGATTAGTTCCTCTTTAGGTTGCAGCACTACCGTTTGTTCCCGGAAGGATACTGCAATTTTTCCGCATACCAGCGTAGTAGCGATGGTGCTGTCGCCCGTATAGGCTTTCACGTTAAAAGCTGTGCCGAGCACACGGATGTTCACTTTCCCCGCGTGGATAATAAAGGGAAGCGCTTCGTTTTTCGCGATGTCAAAAAATGCCTCACCGGTAAGGGTTACTTCCCGGTGATGTTTGCCAAAGTTATTTTTTTCGTAGTTGAGCTGTGTGCCGTGGTTGAGCCAAACTATGGAGCTGTCTGGAAGTATCACCTTTGATTTTCCGCCGGGAGCGGAGCTGAGTTGTTGTAATACGGGGGTGGCCGGCCGTGCAAACTGCCATAGCGCCCATGCAGCCGCCAGGAGGGTTGCCGCTGCCGCCACGGTGGCTATCCTGCGTATCATACTGCGGTGCGGAGCGGAGGTAAGCGCCGGGCTTACTTGGTCCCATATACGCGTTTTACTGTTAGCGGAGGCGGCTGTTTCCTGCAACGGCGTATGCCAGATGGCTTCCACCATTCCGGGGGAGGCGATTTCTTCCGGGTGTTCTTTTAGTAAGGACTCCAGCTCCAACAGTTCCTTCGGCGAAATTTCACCACTGGCCTGTTTCCCGAATAATACCCATATACGATCGTTGTTCATGATATGCTGATAGTTTGACGGAAAAGCGCTTCCGGGGTATAAGACAACCGGAAAATGATTATACCCCCAAAGGGCCGGGAAATTTTTTTTAGAAGGGAAGGTTATTGGTTATCCCGGAGTGGTGATACCAGGAATGTTTTCATTTTAATGAGTTTTTTCAGGGCAATGCCT
>NZ_DATMTE010000369.1:0-31480 GCF_035564935.1 Chitinophaga sp.
ATGTAGTATTACTTTAGACCAAAAGAAAGTTCCACGATTCCACGTTACAGGCATTTGTTTCTCTCATTTACTCAGGTTCAATTGTACAATCAGTCTTCCTCCCGTTTCACCAGTCTTATACAGTTTTAGCCGTTTGCTGAAACAGGCCGGAACGCATTCCTGGCGCATACAGCAACCCGCAAAACCAGTATAGGAAGGTCTGGAAAGATCCTACAATCGGACGCTCATAAAAATGTAGTTGGACAAATCAGCTGAAGTATTTTATTAACAGAAATTTGCCGGGTACGTCTTGGTAAGGATATTCTTTGCCTTGGCCAGTCCCGCGTTACGGGCGTTTATCTGCCGGATACTACGGTGTCCGGGAACCTTATTAGTGTGGCATTGCTAAACTATCAACTGAAATTTTATCCAGGTAAAATGGAATAACATCCCTATTCCATTCACCCTATGTATTCACTGAGCAAATAACTGATGTCATGAAAACTCTTAGCAGTTAGCTTTTAGCCGTTAGCGCCTGTTGGTGCGCCGCCTGGCCGTGCGGTCACTTGTGCCGGTATCCGTAAGGATACACCGGAACGGGCTCCTCTTTTCATTACTTTTTTGTACCTGTATACAGGTGCCGGGTAAGTCATGCCCTTTGTTCAGGAAATATAATTAGTAAGGATTACTAATTAAACTTCATTTATTGAATATGAAACAATTTAACAACGCTCTGTTTATTCTCTGCTGCGTAATAGCCCTGCTGGTAAAAACTACCGCAACAGTGGCGGCTGCTGGCAGCGGAGCGCCTTTTATGGCCGCTGCGCCACCTATAGATACTACACGGGGTGTGGTAGGCTATTATTTCCAGGACCCGCAATCGGGCGGAAGTACTTTCACCACACTGGTGTTCGACCGGGTGGATCCTAACTTCTGGTTTAACTGGGGCGACGGATCACCTGACCCCCGCATTACCAACGACCACTTCTCCGTTCGCTGGAAAGGATCATTTCGTGTGCCCGTTACCGGTAGTTATACCTTTAACGCCAACGCCGACGACGGATTTAAGTTCACCATAAAAGACTACGCAAAGCGGGAAGCCGATCCGGGAACAGTGGTCATGAATAATAATGGTAACTGTTGCGCCGACTTCTCCGGTACTATTAACCTTGAAGCGGGTAAGCTGTACCCCGTAGAAATGGAGTTTACAGAAAACGGCGGCGGCGCCAATATCATGTACTTCAAATGGACCGGCCCCGGTATTCCGCAGCAACAGGTGCCCGCGGAATACTTTTACGCATTGCTGCCACAGGCAGCCGCACGTCCTAAAATAACACCGGACCGCGGCCTGTTTGAAGACCATGTAGATGTGGTGCTAAGCACCACCACCGCAGGCGGCACCATCCGCTATACGCTGGATGGCACCGTGCCCACCATTAATTCCCCCGTATTCAATCCGTTAACAGATACGCTGAAGCTCACGGGTACCACTACGGTAAAGGCAAGTACCTGGATGGAGAATATGTATGTATCGGAAGTGTCTACCGCACTGCTGAGCATTATGCCGCCGGCATTGCCCAACCCGGTATTTGTACCCTCCGCCGGTATCTACAGTGATCCCATAAAGATGGCCATCAAGGTAGCGGAACCCGGCGCCACTATCTATTATACAACAGACGGCAGCACGCCCACCACTGCTTCGCAGGTGTATACCGATAGTATTCATATAGATTCCACCATGCGCATTAAAACATTTGCCGTGAAAGAAGGCCGTTCCCCTTCACAGGTAATGGCTGCCACCTATACCATATTGCCGGAAGGAACAAAGCAACCGGTGTTCAGCGTGCCGGCAGGTAATTATAATGGTCCGCAGGAGGTAACTATCAGCAGCGCCACACCCGGCGCCGTGATCCGCTACGCCCTCAACGACAATGCACTGAACTCCAATTCACCGGTATATGCCGCCCCGGTAAAGATCAGCGCTACCGCCACCTTAAAAGCTTATGCGTCTGCCGGTGGGCTTACGGATTCAAAAGTAACCATCGCTGCCTATGTGATCGGCAACAACGATGTGGCAGTAAGCACGCCGCAGTTCAGTTTCCCCGGCGGTACCTATAACGGCGCCCGCCAGGTGGGGTTGTTCACCAATACAAAAGATGCGGTGATCTATTATACAACCGACGGCAGTATACCGGACGAAAATGCCACGGCTTACTTTAACCTCATCCAGGTGAGCGACAGCCTTACCATTAAGGCGATTGCTGTCAAACCCGGCATGAAGAACTCCGGGGTGGCGGAAGCTACCTATATCATCACGGGAGGAGGAAAGGATACCAGTCTTATTAATACCAATCTTCCGCAGGGCCGGTTATCCATCACGCCAAATCCGGCTACGGACCAGGCCAGGATCAGCTGGACGGGCATGATCAATACCCGCGATGGATATCGTGTAGTCGTTACCGATAGCAGGGGAGCAGTGGTGAACACCACCCTCATTACCAGCGGCTATACCTATTACATCGTGAACACACAATCGCTGGCAGATGGCGTGTATTTCGTGAAAGTACAGTCGGGCAGCTCCGTGGTAAAAGGTAAACTGCTCATCTCCCATTAAAAAAGAAAACAACAGCATCAACATTATATAAATCATTTGAAATGACGTATCCAGGTTTTAATCAGGAAAGAAGGATGTTTCCACCGGTATTACGCCTGTACCGGTGGATGGCCACAGGCCTGATGGGCATCTCCCTGTTGCTGGCAGGGGAAAAGGCTGCTGCGCAAATGGCCTACAGCAGCACCGACGGCCGCACTAATGCGGTCAGCAATGCGGTGTCGTTCCTGCGGATCACTCCCGACGCACGCCGCGCTGCCCTCGGCGATGCAGGCATCGCTTTATCGCCCGATGCCAGCTCGGTGTTCTCCAACCTCTCCCAGGTATCATTTGCTGAGGCAGAAAAGGCCGTTTCCGCGGGTTTTACCCCCTGGTTAAGGTCAATGGCCAGCGACGTGTACCTGGCCGATATAGCAGCCTACAGGAAGCTGGATGAACAGCAGGCTATCGGGGTAGGCTTCCGCTACTTCAGCATGGGTAGCATCCAGCTAACCGATTTCCAGGGCAACGACCAGGGCACGGTACGCCCCGGCGAATTTTCCTTCGATGCCGGGTATACCAGGAAATTATCGGATCACTGGGCGCTGGGCGTAGCCTTCCGTTATATCCATTCCAAACTGGCCTCCGGCCCCAAAGCCGGCGGCAGCGGCACTTACAAGGCAGGCAATGCTTTCGCGGGAGATGTGAGCGCTTCCTATGTTACTGAAACGGAATACGATGGCGGCCGGAAAGGCACCTGGCGCTTCGGCGCTGTGATGTCAAACATCGGTACAAAGATCTCTTACTCCACCGACAGCCAGGATAAGTATTTCCTTCCCGCCAACCTCGGTATCGGCGGCGGCTATACGTACCAGCTGGATGATAAGAATGCGCTCACCCTTACGCTGGATATCAATAAACTGATGGTCCCCACACCGGATAGCACAGATGCCGATAAGGATGGTACGCCGGACTTCCGGCAGAAAGGGATCCTCAGCGGCGCCTTTGGTTCCTTTGGAGATGCTCCCGGCGGTCTTAAGGAAGAACTGCATGAGCTGATGTACTCCACCGGCCTGGAATATACTTATGGCGACCTGCTGGCACTCCGCGCGGGATACTATAACGAACACCGTACAAAAGGCAACCGGAAATACCTGGGCGTAGGATTCGGTTTGAAATATAAAATAGCGGGCGTCGATTTCTCTTACCTGGTTCCCGCCGGGGGAGATCCGCTGCACCCGCTGGCCAACACACTGCGCATTTCCATTTCAGCAACATGGTAAGGCGCAGGGCATTTAATATCATTTCTCATTTACAAAATATTAGTTTATGCATTTCATAATGCGACGCTGTGTTATAGGTTTGCTGGCAGGTGGTTTTGCAGCAGGAACAGCAGCGGCTGAAAACAGGATGTTGCCGGCGCTGCCAGGGTACGCCACTCCCCAGGATACTACGGTGAAAAAGAAATTGAGTGAGAAGGAAAAAAGAGACAGTATCCGTAAAACAATGATCCCTGTTGATACCAATCACCTGAAGCCTGCCGCTTTCAGAAGCAATGGCATCGATATGGGCAAGGCGGCTATTTATCCCTATTCCTCCCTTCAGCAAATGCTGAAGGGCGAAGTGGCAGGGGTATATATCCAGGAACCCGGCGGCGAACCAGGTACGGAAATGAGCATGATGATCCGCGGTACCGCCATCCCGCTTACTTCCCATAAAGAGGTATACGATGCGCAACCCCTGGTGGTGCTGGATGGTATTCCCCTCATCATGGATCATCCGTTTGCTTTCGATATACAGCAATACGACTATAACCGCATAGGACCCGCAACCAACCTGCTGGCAGCTATAGATCCCAATAATATCGCCTCCATTGAAGTATTGAAAGATTATGCGGCTGCAGCTATCTATGGTCCGCGCGCTGCCAACGGCGGCGTTATTTCCATCCGCACCAAGGCGCCGGTGATCGGCGGCAGGAAAATAGCCTTCAATACATGGTTTGGCATTGCGCAGAAGCCACACATCAATACCACCAATGCTAGGTTCGAAAATGGATTCAGGCAACCTTACTATAACCGGTATGCCAGCCTGGATAACATTCTTACCTACCCGGCATACCTGCGCGATTCTACCAACGATGCATATTACGGCGCCTCCAACTGGACGGATCTTTATTACGGCAATAAATTCATCCGCGGTGTAAATGCCAGCATCTCCAGCGGATCGGAGCGGGCCAACTTCCGCTTCGCCGCCGGCAATGAGCAGATGAATAATCCCGGTGATAACACCCGCATGGACCGCTACAATGCCATGTTTGAAATTAACATGGTGCCGGTGTCGTGGCTTACCATGTCGGCCATGATCAACGCTACCCGCCTGGAACGCCGCCGCAACCGCAACCTGAGAGACCGCTTCGCGGATGTACAATACCTGCCGGATCTGGGCTCCCCGCTGCCGCCGAATAAAGCGGCATACGGCGCCTACCTCAGCGAGTATGATAAGTCCATCGATGAAAATAAAACCAACAGCATCAATGGGTTCTTCCGTTTGAAAGTAGCGTTCTCGAAAGACTGGAACTTTGTATCCGGCCTGGCGGCAGATTATAACGAAGGACTGCGGGATGTGTTTTACCCCGGTACGCTTATGGAAACGATCAACTACGTTTCCAATTACTTTGGCTATAACCAGCGCGTGAGCTTTAATAATACACTCAGCTTTCATCACAACTGGAATAATAAACATGATGTAACCGCGGAAGCAGGCCAGGTATTTGAAGCGGACTTCAACCGCTATAACTACAGTTATGCTTACAACGGCCCTAACGATCTTATTAAACTCAATCTCTTAAATTCCGATCCCGGCAACGAGAACTACCTGTTGCCCAAAGCATATAAAAGCGCGCTGGTATACATGGCGCTTGATAAACAGCGGCATCGGCTGTTGTCGTTCTACGGCCGTGGCATTTACCGTTATAAAGATGCACTCGACTTTTCCGTGCTGGTAAGATCAGATGGTTCTTCCAGCATGCCATCTGATAACTGGTGGACGGTATCGCCAACCTTCTCTGCCGGATGGAACCTGAAAAGTACCCTGCTGCCAGACCAGGAAGGCATTAATGCCATGAGGCTGCACGCCAGCTGGGGCCGCATTGCACGCCTCCTTACAGACGATCGCTTCGGGGAAGGAACGCAATATCTCTCCGACCTTTCTTTCAGCAACAACCCGCTGAAGTTCTCTTATAATGCACTGGGCGCATTGTCCAGGCCCTATTCCACCGGCTATGTAGGCAACAATATTAAATGGCCCTATTCAGACCAGCTGGACCTGGGACTGGATATCAGTTTCCTGCAGGAACGCATCAACGTGTCATTGGATGTATATGATAAAACAGATAAGAACATGTTGTTTGATGTACCGGGCGGTAACGAATACGGCTATACGTCCATTTATGAGAATGGTTTGAAAGTCCGTAACCGCGGAGCCGACCTGAGCATCCAGGCAAACGTATTGCCAAAAAGGAGTAAGCTGCAGTGGATCCCGTCTGCCAATATTAATTATAACCAGAACACGCTGCTGGCATTACCCGGCGGTATTGATGAAATGCAGATAGGCGCCGGCGCTGCTGCACGTAAACTGAAAGTAGGCAGTGCCATCGATCAGTTCTGGGTGCTGGAGAACCAGGGCATCTACAACCGCGAAAGGGACATCCCGGTAAATCCTAAAACAGGGCAAACCCGCACCTATAAAGGCACGCCGCTTTCCGCCGGCGATCCTGTCTGGACAGACCAGAACAACGATAACACCATTGACGATAAAGATAAAGTGATGAAAGGACATTACCTGCCAAAGGTATCCGGCGGCTTCAGCAGTGATTTCACTTACCGCAACATTACTTTCAGCTTCACGCTCTACTATGCGCTTGGTAAGAAGATCCTGAACCAGGATGTGGCCAGTCACCTCGATTTTGTAAACCACGAAGGACAGATCTCCATGGATGCAGTAAAGGAAATCACCTTCTGGCAAAAGGTGGGCGACTATAACCGGTACCCATTGTATAATCCGTGGAGCAAAGTAGGCGCTTACCGCGCAGACCAGGACCTGTTCCTCGAAGATGGTTCCTTCCTGAAACTGCGAAACATTTCCCTGCAATATGATTTTACAAAAACACGCTGGTGGAATAAACGGTCGGTGTTGCATGGCCTTACCGTATACGGCACGGCCAGCAACCTGTTTACCATATCGCCTTATACCGGCGGCGATCCGGAGCTCATTTACTTTAACGGCACAGATAACGGGTATGGCCTTCCTATTCCGAAAACATATACCCTCGGCGTAAAAATGGACCTGTAGTATTAATGAACTGCATAAAATGATTTTTGATGAAGTATTTATCTTCCAATAATAAAAAATTCAACAGGACGTATACAGCAAAATGGCTGTTGCTGTTATGTCTTTGCGGAGGAGCGTTACAAAGCTGTAAGAAGCTGCTGGATGTGGATTCTTCCCATGCGGTGGCAGAGAAGAACATGTGGAACTCGCATGAAGATACCCGCAGCGCGCTGATAGGTGTATACGGATTAACCCGCGCCGCGCTGGCGGATAACAACGCCTTCTGGATGTACGGCGAATTGCGGAAAGGCGATTTTGCTGCTGTACAGCGGCAGGATATAGATGCAGTGATCAGCAACAACCTGCATGCGCCATTGGATATGCTCAATGAGCTTTCCAACTGGCGTCGCTTTTTTGCCGTAGTAAATGCCGCCAATCTTTTCCTGGAACATGTAGGAGAAGTGAAAGCAAGAGACCCGCGTTACAGTGAGCAGAACATGGCGGTAGATGTTGCGCAGATCCGCTTTCTCCGGGCATTTGCTTACTTTAATATGGTGAGGGTTTGGGGAGATGTGCCGCTGATCACTACTTCCCACGATGGGGAATTTACCGGCCAGCCAAGAGCGCCGCAGCAAAAAGTACTGGCATTCATAGAACAGGAATTACAGGCTTCGGCAGATAACCTGCCCTATGCCTACAGCGCCAACGATCCGCAACAGCAGGGCGACTATTACGCCGAAGGGGGCGATAAATGGAATGGCGTACTGGCCCGCAAGCTGAGTGCATATGCACTCATGGCGCATGTAGCCGCATGGCAGGCCAAGTACTCTCTCGTAGCCGCCTATACGAAATTTGTGCTGGATAATGCGCAGAAAAGCTCGCTCGTGTTTGTGAAAACAGACCAGCTTACCGCCTCCAATGGTTTCTTTTCAGGAAGAGGTTCCAATAACTTTATCAATAACCACATGATTGCGTTCGACTTTGAGTTCACCAATGGCGAAGCTTCCTATACCGGCCACCTGGAAGAACTTACACTGGCTGCACCGGTGGTGTCTAAAAGTCAGCCGGAGATCTATGTGCCGAAAGATACCATCCTTTCCCTCTTCGACCAGAACCGCGATGAACGTTTCAGCCTGGATAGCATCAAGGGGGAACCCACCAGCACCCGGTACTTTACGAGCTTCGACAGTCATGTGCCCATCTTCTCCAAAATAAAAGTAATACTCGACGGAGGCACTTCCGATCCTGATTTCCGCATGTATGGCAGCGCTATCATTTTCACGCGCCTGGAAGATATTGCCCTGCTGAGAGCGGAAGCGCTGGCAGTACTGGGCGAGCAAACCGGCGCTATTGACCTGCTGAACCAGATCCGCGACCTCCGGGTAATGGAACGCTACAGCGCCGATAAGGAAGGCGACCTGGTAAACGCCATTTTCCGTGAGCGCCGCAAAGAACTGATGGGAGAAGGACAACGCTGGTTTGACCAGGTACGCTATCATAAACTGAAACGCAGCGATGCCGCGTTCAACCGCCTTATTGATGAAGGCGGGATCTACTGGCCAGTGGCGGAAAATGTATTGACACAGAACAAACAGCTTACCCAGAATACTTATTGGATCAACAGGTAAAATAATCGCTTTCTATTCTTAACAAACAAATTATTTCTCATGCGAAAGAACATATTTCGTGTTGGTGCAGTAACAGGACTGGTGATATTGTTCTTGTATGCCGGGTGTAAAAAAGACAGTGGCTACTACAACCATGAAAATACCATTCATGAGTTTGCAGGCAACACCTACGATTTTTTGAAAAGCCAGACCGGCGTATATGATTCGTTCCTGTTTGTAATAGATAAAACAGGATTGACAGACAGCCTGAAGAATGGTCACTACACCGTGTTTGCGCCTACCAACGCCAGCTTTGCAGAAGCTATTTCCAATATGAATAACCTTCGCAGGGCACAGGGCCGTCCGTTATTATACCTCGCTACGGTAGCGGAAAACGAACTGGACTCTATGGTATCGCGCTACATTATTCCAGGTGTGATCCCATCCGATAGTATGAGCAACCAGGATGGTATTTACCTGAACGGCGTGCGGTACGGTTACCGGATGCATGGCAGGTATGTATCCACCCGCGCGGAAGGATACACCGCCGGCGGCCCCGGTGTGATTGAGTTCGCCAATACGAAAGGGGTTATTTATACCCGCCAGTGGATCACCAGCAATACTGTGACCGTTGATATCAGGACCAGCAACGGTCTCGTGAACGTGATGGACCGTAATCATATTTTTGGCTTCGATGAATTTATTGGCCGCGTGAACCCTACACTGCCGGTGCCTTTCAACGGAACGCCATTGCCTATACCCGGCACTATCTCCTTCGACCAGTTCGATAAAGGCGGTGAATCCGTGGCCTACCACGATAACGACGTTACTAACAACGGCGGTAAATACCGCCCGGGAGAAGGGGTGGATATACAGGATGCCGGCGGCGGCGATGTAGGCTATAACATCGGCTGGACCAACTCCGGCGAATGGCTTGCCTTCACCGTGTTTGTAAATGAACCCGGGCAGTACCGCCTGTTTGTAAGGGCCGCTTCCGGGAAAGGCAACGATGAAGTAGCGGGTACGCTTCACCTGGAAATTGACGGCGACTATATGACCAACGGTATCAAGATCAAAGGTACCAGCGGCGATCAGAACTGGTACGATAACGAAGTGCTTACCCGTGATCTTCCGGCAGGAAAACATCTCCTGAAAGTAAAATACGATCTCTCCAACTACAACCTTCGCTATATGCGCTTTGTACCGCTGGATAAACCCTACCCCGTGCCGGGCACCATCCCGGTGGAAGCATTTGATCCCGGCGGGGAAGGCGTTGGCTACCACGATGCAGATGCCGGCAACAACGGCGGCAAGTTCAGAACCAGCGAAGGCGTGGATATAGGCATGGCAAAAGAAGGCGGCGGCTACGAAGTAGGATGGACCAGCGATGGCGAATGGATGAACTACACTATAGATGTAAAGAAATCCGGCGATTACTTCTTCACCGCCAGGGTAGCCAGTCCTAATGAACCAAACGGCAATAACCGCTTCCATTTTGAAATTGACGGGCAGGATGTGACAGGACCTATGACAGCACCCAATACCGGCGACTGGAGCAACTACACCAACGTCACTGCACCGCTGCCCGTACACCTTGAGAAAGGCGTACATACCATGAGGTTCTTCCTGGAGAATGGCAACTATAATATCAGATCTTATAAAATAAGTGAAGTTAACTAAGGTTAGCGGATCAAGTAAAAAGTTGAATGCTATGTCTAAAATATGCAGATACGGACTCACCGGGGTTTTAGCGGTCCTCATTACAGGGCTGGCCGCATGCAGGAAATGGTTGCCGGAAGACCTGGACTATCTCAGTCCTAAAGCCGTGTACACCCAGAAACTGTTTACGCCTACATTAGGTCGCACTACCTTGTTTTCAGGTGTGTATAACACAGACAACTCCACCACGCCTATCACATTTAAAATTACCAACGTCCGTGATGCGCTTACCCTGCAGCCTACCAACGACCTGGAAAAAATGGTGCCGGTATGGGTATGGAAACAGGGATACACCGGTAATGAAAAATCGTTGGCGGAAATTGAAGGGAAACGGCAGCAGGAGAATCACCCGGTATGGGAAATACGTGAACATTCCGGCGATTTTATCCTCTGGGCAGGAGCCGACAGCACCATGCTGCACCAGCTGCCGCATAAAGGATACCTGTTTGATGTAGTGGCCTCCAACACCGGTGGTACCAATACCTACAAGGATATGCAGTTAACACCGGTAAGAGAACTGCCTTACAGTCCTGCGAACGATATAGACCCGCTCACAGGTTTGCCTGCTATAAAGTATTCATCGGATTCTTCTTCCTACAGCCTGGTATATAATCATCCTTCTGTCAGTAATGTAATGGGCGACAGCACTGAACTGGAAATGAAAAGCGACAGTGTACGTGTATTCTTCCGGAAAACAGGCAACGGCAGTTCCATCTCTTTTAAATTCCTGGCAAAGGATTCCACGCTTATTAACCCTTCGGCATTCAACGCTACCGGGCCGCTGGACAGCCTGCTGCACGGGTTTAATGTAAAGGCCACACCGGAGTACATAAAGTTTGATGTAGCCTATCCTATCCCTGTGATCAAATACGCCACACGGTGGACAACCGGCGATGGCTCACAGGCGAAAGTAAGATTTGCGTGGGACCGGAAAGCATATGGCGGCGGTATCGTACGCGCTACGCTGGATCTTTCCTTTGCTATTTATCAGAAGGGGGACTGGGACGTGATCTTCTATTTCTACAGCGATAACCCAAGATTCAGAAATGAATAATGGTAAACCCTAGTGAATCACATTTTGAAATAAATGAGCAGGTGATATGAAACCAAATATATTTAAAACAGGAACACTGCTGCTGCTTGTTCTGCTGGCAGGCGCCGGCACATTGCTGGCACAACAACCCGCGCCGGCAAAGGTAACCGTTACTGGTACGGTGAGCGACAAAGTATCCACCGAAGCCATGATAGGCGTAGGCATCATGGAAGTGATCGGGAAGGAGAAGAAGGTGATCGGCGTAACAGATAACAGGGGTAACTTCAGCGTGAAAGTGTCGCCGGAAGCAAGCCTGGCCTTCCGCTACGTGGGCTACCGCGAGTTTATCGTAAAGGTAAAGGAAGGAAAGCCACTCGACATCCGCCTCAGCATCAACGAAAATAAACTGAATGAAACCGTTATTGTAGGCTACCAGAATAAAACCAGGGAGCTGGCCACCGGAAGCTCTGTGATTGTAAGCGGTAAAGACCTGCAGGATGTACCCGTATCCAACGTGGAGCAATTACTCCAGGGAAGGGTACCAGGGCTCAACATCCAGAACAATACCGGTGCGCCCGGCGGAAGGGGCGTAGTAGCCATCCGCGGACTTTCCAATATCACCGTTACAGGGAACGGCTCCAGTTCTTTCCTGTCGCCCACCTCGCCGCTTTACGTGATAGACGGCGTACCCATTGATGCGGATGCCAACTTCTCCTATGGCTTTCAAACGCCTGGTCCGGGTGTGAGCCCCTTATCGCTCATCCCGCCGGAAGATATCCAGAGCATGGAAATATTGAAAGATGCCCAGGCTACTGCACTATATGGCTCCCGCGCGGCTTACGGTGTAATTGTGGTCACCACCCGCCGCGGTAGCTCCAAAATACCTGTAGTACGCTACACAGGTAACTTTTTCATGAACACACCGCCGGAACTGCGCGCTACCGTGGGAGGAAACCTGGAACGCCAGATCCGTGTGAAGGAAATTATGCAGTATGGCACTTATGCCGATCTGCTGAATATTTCCAACACCCCTTTCCTGGCAGATAGCTTAAACCCTTACTGGAACAGCTCCACCAACTGGCAGGGCGTGTTCTATCAAACCACCTACAACCAAACCCACAATATCAACATCAGCGGGGGCGATCCTACCTTCAATTATAAAACGGATCTCTCCTACTACCACGAGAATGGGGTGATCAGGAATACAGGGTTCGACCGTTATTCCATTAACACCAACATGCTGTATCAACCTACCCCGCGGCTGAAAATATTCGGGTTGCTGAATACGCAGGTCGGTAAAAGAAAGCTCGGCAGCGGCAACGGTTTATTACAAACCGGCGTGGCAGACAACGGGCAGAAATCATCTCTGCTGCCTGCGCCTTCCTTCTATCAAAGTACCGCGGGATACCTTGGCGCACTGGAAGTACAAAACGATAACAAAACGCTGAACCTTACCGCCAGCCTGGATGCCAGCTACCAGATCATTGAAGGGCTAAGCCTCGGATCGGCCATCAGTTATAACTACGCCTCCAACACGCAGGATGAGTTTACGCCGGCTGCCGCGAATAACGACTATTCAAGGATCAAAGCATACGACGACCGGAACTTCCAGTTATACAACCGTAACAGCATTACTTATTTCAAAAGCATCGACAAAAAACACAACTTTACACTCAATGTGTTCAACGAGATCTTCAACCGCGGCATGCAGGCGAAGATCATCCAGCAGCAGCGGATGCCCAACGATCAGTATGAAGGCCCGCTGGGGTATGGTAACGACGCATCAAGAGGCGGCGGCCTGCTGGATAACTTCTCACAAAATCATACGGCCTCCTTTGCAGGTTTATTTTCCTATAACTTTAAACAGAAGTATGTACTGGACGCCAGCTACCGCATCGATGGAAGCTCTGCGTCCGGCTTTGAAGATCCTTACTCAAAAAATCCTTCACTGGGTTTGAGATGGAACTTCAACAAGGAGAAAATATTCACCGACAGTAAATGGCTTACCTACGGATCGCTCCGTGGCAGCTGGGGACAAAACATTGTGCCCTCCGGTGATATCTTTTCTATTTACGGCACCTATCGCCCCAACGGCACCTACAACGGGAATCCCAGGATAGGCAGTGATTTCGACCAGATGCCCAATCCCTTCCTGAAGCCTACCACCACTACGCAATACGACATAGGCATGGAAGCAGGCTTCTTCCAGAGTAAAGTAGAACTGGTATTCGATGTGTACTATAAAACGGTGGAAAACCTGCTCCGTTCAAAAGACCTGGCAGATATCACCGGCTTCAACCGCGTAAATACCAATGAAACATCGCTGGCAGATTATGGCTATGAACTGATGCTCACCTTCCGTCCGTTGAAGGCTTCCAGCCCCGTGCAATGGAGTATTTCCGTTAACGGTGCGCTCAATAAAGACATCCTCACTAGGTTGCCTGCAGGCGCACGCCAGCTGATCCAGAACGACAACGGGCAGAATGTACTTTACCGGGTAGGACGTAATGCACTCAGCAATTACCTGCTCTCCACCCAGGGCGTATATAAAACCTTAGATGAAGTGCCCATTGATCCGGCTACCGGCCTGAGATACCGTACAGCCAACGGGCAGTACTTCCAGGCCGGCGATCCTTACTGGCAGGACCGCGACGGGAACTATATCCTCGATATCAACGACTACACCATTGCGGGTAATTCGCAGCCGCTGATCACAGGTGGTTTGCAGTCCTACCTAACGTATAAGAATTTTACATTCAACATCAGCGCCTCCTATGTGGCTATCCGCGATATCCTCAACGATGCGCTGGCACAGCGGCTGCAATACCTCAGTCAGCCGTTTGATCAACGGTCGATTGTTGATTTCAACCAGATCGATTACTGGAAGCAAAACGGCAGTAACGCTACCTACAGTAACCCTTTCGACTATACGCGTGCAGGCGCTGTTAACCCGTACAGGGTTGACCAGACACTGTTCCAGGAAGATGGTTCGTACTTTAAGATCAACACCATTACCGTTGGTTATCTCCTGAACAAGAACCTTACACATCGCTATGGTATCAACACCGTGAGGGTATACCTGACCTGTAATAACGTAAAAACTTTCTCCAGCTACAGCGGCCCTAACCCGGAAAACGTATCCGCGCTGGGCCGTGACCAATCGAATGGCTATCCCATTCCACGTAGCTGGAACGCAGGTTTAAACGTAGAGTTTTAAGATAAATGTTTATTTAAAAGTTATTGATCATGAACCGCAAGATTATCTGTTTACTCGCATTATTGCTTGCACTGGGTCAGCAAGGCTGTAAGAAGTTCCTGAACGTAAAGCCGCTGGACCGGCTTTCAGGTAACGCCTTTTTGCAGAACAGGGAAGATATTGAAAATAATCTCTGGGATACTTACGGGTTGCTGCGCGATAAATTAGGCTCCTGCCCGTTCCTGCCAAATGCCGGCGACATCCGTTCCGGTATGATGGCCGAATCGCCGGAGGAAGCCGGCCGTAACTATGTACACTTCGTTTCACAGAACGACCTTGCCACTTTTATTGCACTCCGTGGCAATGATGGATTATATCATTGGGTGGAGCTTACCCGCTGGCAGGGATTTTATAAAGTGATACAGGCCGCCAACAATTTATATTATGAGGTAGGAAGAAGGGAATTTGCAGATGTGTCTGCCACACAAAGAAAACAATACCAGGCGGAAGCCGTTTTTCTCCGTTGCATCAGCTACTGGCTCATGGTAAGGGTTTGGGGAGATGTGCCATATTATGCAGATCCCTATCACAGCGATCCTTTGCCCAGGGAGAAGATGGTAACGGTAGTGAAAAACTGCCTGGACGACCTGGCGAAAGTAAAAGACGACCTGCCCTGGCAATACAGCGATCCTGCTTATGTAGGTGTACGCGCTACCAAAGGCGCATTGCTCACCCTCATGATGGAACTGGATGTATGGAATGCCGGCTTTGATAAGGCCAATGCAAAAAGCTATTTCCAACAGGCGGCAGACATGGGCACAGAACTGGTGAACAGCGGGCAATATGAGCTGCTGCTCCTGAGCGATTACCGCAAACTGTTCCAGGGCCGTACTAAAGAAAGCCTGTTTGAAATTGCGCAGAACGCCAACTATAATGAGATCATTATGTACAATACCTTCTCCGACCTGGTATTGCATTACCCGTATAAAAGACCCGTAGCCACGCACCAGCACAGCTACTCTTACTTCCGGGCCGATTTCCTCCGGATGTTGTTCCCTTCTGGCCAGCCGGATGCCCGTGTACAATACTGGTTCGATGAAAATATGTTTGCAGATAACGGCGACTTCCAGTACCTCAAGTTTGTAAACGTATATGCGATCAACGACCAGGAGGATTATAATCCGGACGGCAACGTGATCATCTTCCGGTATGCCGACGGCGTGCTGCTGCTGGCGGAGGCCCTGGCGGAACTGGGCCGCAACGCCGAAGCCATCACACAACTGAACTCCGTGCGCAGAAGGGCGTTGTCAAATCCATATACCGGCCCCAGTGGCGATGCCCTGAAAGATGAGATCTTCGCGGAAAGGGCGCGGGAACTGATGGGCGAGGGGCACTATTATTTCGACCTGGTAAGAACAGGCCGCATCTTCAATTCCAAATGGTGCTATTACCCGCTTACAAAATTACAGTTCGATATGGGCGCATGGACCTGGCCCCTGGATCCTGCTATCCAGAACCAGAACCCATTGGTGCAATTAAATACTTACTGGACTAATTAAATCTCCCGGTTATGAACTCACTGAAAAAATATAGTCTTCACGGAGTAGTGTTGCTGATGATCGCACTCACTGCATTGTCTTCCTGTAAAAAAGATAATTACTATCTCGACTCCGGGCTGGCCAATCCTTACTTCGATGGTAATGTAGTGGATTACCTCAACGCCAAACCATTTTATTTCGATTCGGTAGCGGCTATAGTAAAACTGGCAGGTATGGAAGATATCTTCACTTCCGACACCGTCACCTTTTTTGCGCCTACTGATTACAGTATCCTGAACCTGATCAAATCTACCAACAGCGCATTGTACAGTGGCGGCTTTGATACCATCCGCACACTGCAGGATGTACCGCCGGAAATATGGCGTAAATATTTGTCGGTATATCTTTTTCATGGCGCTAACCAGCTGAAAGACTACCCGCAGATCGATTACAGCCTGCTGATCAATTTCCCGGGGCAGATGTATTACTCGTGGGATAACCAGCCGATGAATATCGGGGTGGTCTACAATTCAGACAACGGGGTAAAGTATGTAGGATACCGCCAGCTCAGTATTTCCTACATTCCTGATGCTGCGGCGCCAACCGCTAACTGGACCACTTCATTTGTGGCGTCCTGTAATATACTTACCAAAAACGGGGTAGTACATGTGCTGAGCGCCAATCACGCCACCTTCGGGTTTGCCCCCGGCAAATTTGCCCAGGATGTACAGGCCGTATTCGCTAATTCCGGGAAGTAAAACTTTATATCAAATGAGATGCATGCAAAAATATTATAGCGCACTTCTTTTATCCGGCCTTTGCATGATGCTGCTGGGGAGTTGCAAAAATAACAAGGAGAAAGTGTATGATGATCCCTACGCCGGCGGCAAGCCTGCCCTGGGCATCAGGATGAGCACCGATTTCCCGGCGCCGAGGCTCGGCGATCCCGGCTCCACTGTTACCTTTAAAGCAACAGGATTGATGCCTTATAAATCGGACCTGAAATTCTTTATCAACAGCGAACTGGCCGAGGTAGTGGGGGTAGACAGCTCAGGCATCAAAGTAAAGGTGCCGGAAAACGCCAGCACCGGTATCGGTTATGTGACCATTGGCGATCGTATTGTATTTGGACCGGTGTTCCGCGTGAATGGTAAACTCTCTGCTGATAATACCTTCAAAGCACTGGTGGGCTCCAACGGCTACATCAGCAAAGTATTGCCGCTGGCCGATGGCCGGATGATCCTGGTGGGAAGTTTTTCCAACTATGAAAATAAAGGATCGGTAAAACCGCTGAACCGTATTATTCTTATTTCCAAAGACGGGGAACTGGACCGCTCCCTCCAGATCGGAGACGGGGTAGGAGGTTACCTGAATACCATTACTACGCTGCCTAACGGAAAAATGGTGATCGCCGGCGGTTTCTCTACCTACGATATTCATCTCGGCGAAGTAAATAACATCACGGTACTGAACAGCAACGGCGCCATTGACAGTATGGTGGTAAGAACCTTCCTGGACCAGGACACCGTGCCTGCCTTCAACGGCGGGGTAGACGGCAATATACAGCGCGCATTTGTGCATGGTAACACCATTACGGCTACCGGCAGTTTCAATTTCTACCTGCAACGGGTATACGGAAAATCCGATTACCGTGCAAAACGCGATTCACTGATAGTGGATTCTGTAAGAATAAAAAACCTGGTACGCTTCTTTGCCGACGGATCGCTTGACTCTTCCTTCAATTACAACTTCCTGCTGCATCGCAGCAATGATGGCCCCAACGGCCCGGTGAACGATGCTTTTATGCAGGAAGACGGGAAGCTGATCATTGCCGGGCGCTTCACCAGGTATAACAATGAATCCGTGAACTACATCGTTCGCCTGAATACAGATGGTACCATTGACCGTACTTTTAAAGTAGGTACCGGGGCAGACAACTATATTTCATCCATCACTTATAATGAAAGCGCCCGCCGGTTTATGCTGTCGGGTAACTTTACCAGCTTCGACGGAAAAGCACAGAACGGGCTGGTAATGCTGAATGAAGACGGCTCTGTAGATCCTTCTTTCAAAGGCGCTACTAAAAATCCGGACGACAGTTATGCGTACGCCAAACAATTGTCTAACGGCATGGTACTCGTAAGCGGCTATTTCAAAAACTACGGTGGCGTTCATCGCGGGCACTTTATGCTGCTGGATCATACCGGTGCGCTGGCCAAAGGATACAATACCACCGGCGACCTGGATGGCATCGTTAATGGCGTACTGGAAACGAGGAACTTCGCCGGCCAGCTGCAACTGCTCATCACCGGCGGATTCAGCAAGTTTGATGAACAACCCGCCGGCAACATCACCAGGCTTTTACTTAAATGATCGTTACCTTCTAATTCACTGACACATGCAGAAAAATAAAACAATATGGCTTAACGGGATGATGGGATTACTCTTGGGAGGCCTCGTGAGCTGGACAGCCTGCAACAAGGAACCCGACCGGGTGCTGGAGCCGGGCGACTATACCGATACCACCAGCGCTGTTGTAAAAAATCCCAAAGTACTGTTCGTGATCATGGACGGCGCCAGGGGCCAGTCGGTACGCGATGCCAATGCCCCTAACATCAGCGCGCTTACTGATCATGCCATCTTCAGCTGGAACTCCGTTACAGACACCGATATCGGGGACCTGACCACCTGGGCCGATCTGCTCACCGGTGTTCATAAAGCCAAGCACAGTATCGAAGGCAATACCATGGACAATAACAACCTGAACAACTTCCCTGTATTCTTTAAACGTATTAAAGAAAGGGCGCCGGGTATCCATATTGCGGCCTATAGCTCTTCAGATGCATTGGGCAACAATCTTACTACAGGAGCAGATGTAAATAAAGTATTTGCAGATAACGATGAAGCCGCTACCACCGCCGCTGTAGCCGGCCTGGCGGAGGATAGCGCCGGACTGGTAATGGTGCAGTACAACAATGTAGATGCCAGCGGTAAACAGTATGGTTATGACCTCAGCATACCACAATACCGCAACGCTATCCTGCAAACGGATGATTATATAGGGAAACTGCTCAACGCGATCAAAGCACGTAAAACCTATGCAGGGGAAAACTGGATGATAGTAGTAGTGAGTAATCACGGTGGCGCCTATACGATACCGCCTACAGAGGATGATCATACTATTCTCAGCGATCCTAAAACGAATGGCTTCATTATTTATTCCACACCGGTGTATCTCCCTTCTTTCGTGGATAAACCGTATACGGGTAACCGTTATATAGGCAAAGGCGTGCACCTGTACGGAACAGATGCCAATGCTGTGTATGCCACCATTGATGATGTGAATCGCAATTACGACCTGAAAGATACCCGTGGTATGGCTATTGAAATGAAGATAAAGGTAATGCCGGGCGCCAATGGTGATTATACCTACTCCAATACTTCCGTGCTTTCCAAAAGGGCATCGCTTGATCCCGGTGTACAGGGATGGGCCGTAGTGCTGAACCAAAAAGGATGGCAGCTGAACGTAGGACAAAATGCCCCCGGCAGAACGGATAATATGATTGTGAACGGCGCCGATATCAGCGATGGCAACTGGCACGATATCGCTGCACAGTTCGTATACGATACCTCTGCACAAACTATGCATGTAAGAACCTTTACCGACGGTAAGTTCAACAACGATATCAACATTACCGGTTATGGCAACCTGAATAACGCCGAACCGCTGCGATTGGGCAACCTGCCCTATGCGGGCAGCTATCCCGCCCCCGATGTATACGTAACGGAGCTGAAGGTATGGGACAGCACAGCCACCGACCAGGTGATCAGCGACTATGCCTGTGAAACCAATATGTCGGCCACCCACCCTTTGAGGAAACAGCTCACCGGCTATTGGTCCGCCACCGACGGGCAAGGCCCGGTGCTGAAAGATAAAAGCGATAACCTCTCGGATTTTAAACTGAATGGCCCTTACGGCTGGTTTAATTTCAACGACCTGATCTGCCCGGCTTCACCAGCCAACATCTCCCAGCTGATGCCACAACCTGTGGACGTAAGCCGGCAGATCCTCGACTGGCTCCAGGTATCCGCTGATCTGCGCTGGAACCTCGACGGAAAGGTGTGGACCACCAGGTATGTAAGCATGAATAACAATTAATTATTTACAGGATGATAAATACAATAAAGTTCCCGCTCGCAACGCTGCTGGTAAGCTACCTGGCAGTAATGGCGGTGTCTTGTAAAAAGCCCGACATTAAAGGAGAAGAGATCACCGTGCAACAGGTGGGCGTTGCCTTTAAAACCGACAATGGATTGATGAAGATCCCTACAGGCGACAGCAGCTACACAAAGAACGATGCCACCGTAGATATACCATTAACGATCCGGCTGTCGGATGCCGCACCGTCGAGATTTGATATAGGCGTTACCGTTAACACGGATACTGTGGCTAACATGATCGCTGATAACAAGATCCCCGATGGCGTACTGCTGGAACAGGAAGCCTACAGCCTGCCCAACCTGGTGAACGTGCCCTTTGGCCGCGAAGAAGCCACCTTTACCCTGAAGGTGAACCTGGCTTCTTTCGAAAAATACTATGGCAAAACACTGGCGCTGGCAGTAGAGCTCACTGATCCTACTAAAAACAATAAGCTGGATGCGGCAAAGAAAATAGTAGTGGTGCAGATCAACACTACCAGTATTGTACCGGTAGACCAGATCCATTATGTGTATTACCCTGATAACGGTAAATCCGTACAGGTGCCTGCGGTTCGCGGAAAGAACTACACGGTAGGTCCCGGCACGTTGCAGGTGCCGGTAAATGTAAGCTATACCAGCAGCGCCGGCCCGTCTTTTTACCTGCGGGTTAAACCCAACATGGATACCATTGCCAAACTGGTGGCGGCTAATGGTTTGCCTGGCACGGAAGCCCTCACTGCGGCGGATTTTTCCCTGCCTGATTCTATTTCGTTCAAGGACTTTAATAACTCGCTGTCGTTCCCCGTTACCGTGAAACTGGCTGCCCTGCTGGCGCATCCGGGAAAGAAAGTGGCGCTGGCGGTAGATATCACCGATCCATCTATCTACAAAATAGATACTACTAAAAAAACAATGGTAATAGTAGTAGATGCCTCAGGGCTTAAATACAACCCGTATTCCGGTACAGCGTTGCAACTGCCTGCCGGCGCAGGTGCTTCGGTAACCATCAAGGCGGCCGACTTTGACCTCGGCGGGGAAGGATGGGGCTATCATGAAACCACAGACAACAATATCCCTGGTACTTACCGCCCCAATGAAGGCGTGGATATTGAAGGCAACGGCGCCAACATCGGGTTCACTGCCGATGGAGAGTGGCTGAAATACAGCGTGGAAGCACCTTCGGAGGGCGACTACGACATTGCCATTGCGATTACTACACCTAATGGCGGCGATCGTGGACTGCACATAGAAGTAGACGATGTAAATCAAACCGGCAGGATCCCGTTCACCAACACCGGCGGCTGGGGCAACTGGGTGTATTTGCACGGCAACCTGCATCTCACACCTGGCAAGCACCTGGTGAAGTTTGTATGGGAAACCGGCGATACCAACCTGCGTGATTTTATATTCACCCGTAAAAATTAACCACTGCATGGGATTGTTCAGAAAGAACAATCCCATGTTTTTTTCTCCATGAAAACTTAATCCGCGTATGAAAACTATCTTACACAACCCTCCCAAAATCTGTTTGCTGCTATTTGTTTTTGCCCTGTTGCCTTTTATACAGGCAACCGCGCAAACATGGCAATTGATTAATCCATTGTACCCCACAAAAGATGCTTTTGTAGCAGCCTACAATGTAGCGGACTACGGCGCCTCCGGCGATGGCGTTACTGATGTAACCGCCATTTTCCAGAACAGGCTCGATACCCTGCGTACCCTCGGTGGTGGTACGCTGTTTGTACCGCAGGGTAAATATAAGATCAGCGGCAACCTGGTGATCCCCAAAGGCGTTACCATCCGCGGGGAATGGCAGAAGCCCGTAAAAGGACAAGCCATTACCGGCACTATCCTCATGGCTTATGCCGGTCGGGGTGATGAAAATGCGGCGGCTTTTATTACCATGGAGCCTTCTTCCGCGGTAATGGATATGGCTATCTGGTACCCGGAGCAATTGCCCGGCAGTATTACGCCGTATCCGCCGGCTATCCTGTTTGGTAAGCCCAACTATTTTGGTAATGATTACTGTAACACCAAGAATGTAACTTTTGTGAACGCCTATAGCGGGGCAGTGTTTTCCCGTGTCAACGGCGGCAGTTGTCCTATTATTAACGGTCTTTATGGCACGCCGCTTTCCCGCGGTATTGAAATAGACAACATTGCCGATGTGGGTCATATGGAAAGCATCGATTTTTCACCGGCGTATTGGTCGGGCTCCGGACTTGCTAACGCACCCGCCGCCGGCAGTTCCTTTGAAGGATGGATCTACCAGAATGGTACCGGTATTGTGATGAGAAGAAACGACTGGTCGTACACCTGTTTTGTAAATATTGAAGGATATAACAAAGGATTTCACACAGCGCCATCGCTTACTACGGTTGGTTCTATTCCCAACGGGCACAACTACGGCATGACCTTTACCAATTGTAAAACAGGCATTTACCTGGAAGTGGTAAGTTCAGACGGTATCATGTTTGCCCGTTGCAATACCGTTTCCTGCGAAACCGGCGTAGCCATTGCCTCCGGTACTTCCGGAACTGCGCAGTTCCATACCTGCACGTTGGGCGGCACGCTGAATGGCGTTACTGTTGATGCGGCTTCCACTACCCGCACCATGATGGAGCAATGCACCATCACTAAAGGGAAGGTAGATATTGGTGGTGGTACGCTCCTGGCATCCGACAATGATTTCAACAACAACCAGCCGCAAATTATGCTGGGCAATAATTCCAGGGGTATTATTACCGGCAACCGTTTTTCCAAAGGCGTCAACATACAGAACAATTCGCTATACACCAGCACTATTGATCATACGCCGCTTACACTGAAAGCATTGCCTGCATTCCCGGATGTAAGCAGTGAAACGAAGAAGCCCTCCAGGGCCGTATTGTACATTGCTACCAAAACGCCTTTCAATGCAGTGGCCGATGGCATTACGGATAATACCACCGCGCTGCAATCGGCGCTTAATAAAGCATCGCAGGATGGGGGCGGTATCGTGTTCCTGCCGCCGGGGAAATATAAGGTCACCGGGCATCTTACGGTGCCTTCCGGCGTGGAACTGAAAGGATCGGCCGATCTTAGTTCGGTACCTATGGGGCCTGGTAGTATTATTGAAGTTTATGCAGATAAGAATAACGCAGCGGGCACACCATTCCTCAAACTATCTGCCAACAGCGGAGTCAGGGGAATGACCTTCAATTACCCGGAGCAGGTGTACTCCAATTTACCCAATGCACCGGCGTATCCTTACCTGATCCAGGTAACGGGCAGCGATGCATACATCGTGAATGTAGGCATGCGTGCCACTTACAGCGGCATCGACCTGTTCACTTATAAATGCGATAACCATTATCTCGACTTCGTTGCCGGGCACGTATTTAAAAACGGCATCCGCGTTGGAGGAAATTCTGCCGGAGGCAAAATTTACAATCTCCAGTTCAATACCATCGTATATGCAGCAGGCGCAGAATCAAAATTTGGCAGCTGGCCCAACTCGCCTACCGGCGACAATTCCGGTGCATATGATTACAACTACGCCCATCTCGATTTCCTCACGCTGGGTAATTGCCAGGATGAAATATTGTACAACGATTTTGTATTCGGTTCTCATAGCGGTATTGTATTAAAATCTGAAAACGGCAGCGGTCCATCCGGCTTAAGCCTGGGACTGGGCATTGATGGTTCCCGCAACAGCATGCGTTTTGAAGGCTCCTCCGGCAACGGTATGGATTTTATCAATACACAGATAGTAGGGTACGGCGATACCACCACCACGTATATTTCCACACAGCCTACCTATACCGGTTCTTCCACCATGTTTAACTCCGACTACTGGGGTAACCCCGGCAAAGGGCTGATCATGAACGGTGGCACCATTAACATGCAGCAGGCGAACTTTCATCATCCCGGCCAGCTAAGATGGGGCAATATCACCAATGGCGCGCTGAATGTGCACAATTCGGCTATCTGGTCTGTAGGCTCCTTACTGAATACAGGTGCAGGCCCGCATTTGTCGGCGCGCTCCTCCATCATCGACAGCACGCAACTGCAAACCAGCACCGCTGCCTTATGGAAAAATAACCTCGGCAATATCTGGGGCGTTTCCATCGTGGGCGCTATGGACCGCCAGGGCTGGACGGCCACTGCTTCCGTTAACAACGGCAACGCGCAAAATGCGCTGGACAGCAACGCCACCACCCGCTGGGATACACAAGGCTCGCAGGTGAACGGGCAAACATTTACAGTAGATATGAAAACGGTGAACACCTTTCACGCTATTGTGCTGGATGTTACCGGCAGCCCGGACGATTCGCCCGCAGGCTACAGCATATACACTTCAGGCGACGGCGTGAACTGGGGCAGTCCCATAGCCACCGGCGTAGGTAATACCGGCATGACGCTGGCAGCCTTCACGGATAAAACCGGCAGGTACATCAAAATTGTGCAAACGGGCGCCAAAGGCAATTACTGGTCCATACACGAGCTGTATGTTTTTGGTAAGGTAGATGTAGCCAGCGTGAGCGTAATGCCGGTATCTGCCCGTATAAAGGTAGATTCCACCCTGCAGTTAACCGCTACCATCCTGCCCGCGAAAGCCACCAACAAAGCCAAAGTATGGAGCTCCGACAATACGGCGGTAGCTACGGTAGACAGCACCGGCAAAGTGAAAGCAAAAAGCGCCGGCGTAGCAGTGATCACTGTTACTACGCTCGACGGCAATAAAACCGCCATTTCCACAGATACGGTGTATTCCACCGCGTTTATAAAAGCGCCCCCGGTAGCTGTTAGTCCGCAGTTCCTGGTAAAAGCCGCGCCTTATGCCGGCCGGATAGCTATTGAGTGGTCGGCGCCCGGCAAATGGAAGTGGATAAAATTCATCGTGCAGCGGGCAGATGACGGGCAGCACTTCTATAACGTGAACACCCGCGCTGCCAACCCTGAAGAAGCTTTATATAAAGTGATGGATGATAATAAGACCAGCGGTGATACCTGGTACAGGGTACAGTCTGTAGGCCAGAGTAACGAAGTGGCTTACAGCAACGTGGTAAAAGTAGCGTCCGCAGATGGTATTTTCGTATATCCTAACCCGGTAACTGCAGGTCGCGTGCAGCTGCAGTTCAGGGAAGGCCCTGCCGGCAGGTACCAGTTGCGCCTGTTGAATTATATGAACCAGCCGGTGTATACCGCTACAGTAAATGTAACAGATAAGCATACGCCGGTAGCGCTGCAATGGGGCAGTAAAGTGCTGCCGGGGTATTATTTACTGGAAGCAACGCATACCAGTGGCAAGCGATTGGTGAAGGCCGTGGTGGTACAATAAAAAGGTTAATTGTTTATTATTCGATCTGATATGACGGCCGGCCTTTTAAGGCCGGCTTAAACAAAACTACCCGGATCATAAAATCATTTGATACTTTGCAGTAAAATCAGCACGATGTCAACATCTTTACCGGATCAAAACAGCGATCCTTTGCTTCATGCTTTCATTGCCGGTAAATCAGCGCAAACACTGGCATTGCTGGAACATTTTATTGCACAGTATGAAAAGCTGGGGAAGATATACCTGTATCCCACCAAATCAATGATTGGTATCGGTATCCATGATATCCGTGTAGCATGGGTTACACAGCTGGGAAAGAATTTTGTACATATCGTGTTCCCCTTTGAGAAATCTTATCCCGATAATTTATGCTTTCAGAAAATAGCGCAGGTACCGGGCAGTAACCGGCAGTTTAATCATCACTTCCGTATGTATCTACCGGAAGATATTAATGAAGAAGTACAGGACTTTATGCGGTTATCGCTGCAAGGCTGATCATTATTCTGACTTCAGCGATTTTGCAGGATTGGCAAGGGCTGCTTTTACAGACTGCACACCTACCGTGAGCAGCGCTACAAACAGGGCTATGAGCCCGGCAACAGCAAACATCCACCACTGTATTTGTATGCGGTAGGCATAGTCCTGTAACCAGCGATTCATGATATACCAGGTAAGGGGAGTGGCAATTACAATTCCTATACAAACAAGTTTAACGAAATCACGTGTTAACAGGTTTACAATATTCGCTACGGAAGCGCCAAGCACCTTACGGATACCTATTTCCTTGCTTCTTTTCGTGATGCTGTAGGCCGTTAATCCAAGGATGCCCAGGCAGGTAATAAAAAGGGTAAAACCGGAAAACAGCTGCACAATTTTCCCGAATTGCATTTCTGCTTTATACTGCTGATCATACAATTCGTCAAAAAAATGATAATCAAACGCATATTCCGGGTACTGTGATTTCCAGGCGGCAGCAATTTTTTTAATAGTGGAGCCGATGTCTGCCGTGTTTAGTTTAATGGCGTAGAATGCGCCATTACTATCGTTGTACCAGTGGATCATGGGAAGCAGCGCGCCTTTCAGCGACTGCTGGTGATAGTCGTCGATCACCCCGGTAATGATGCTATACTTCTCATCTGTCATGGTAAGGGTGATCTTTTTGCCAATGGCATCTTCGGGAGATGTAAAGCCGAACAGCCGGCTGGCCGATTTACTGATGATCAGGTGGTACCTGCTGGAGGTATCGGCCCTGAAGTTTTCTCCTGCCAGCAATTTAATATTCATCACCGGAAGAAAACCGGTATCAATTCCATAAGCGTAATAGTTATAGTTCAATCCCTGGTCGGAGCCATACTGGCTGATGCCGCTGAACGTACTCAGTTCATGCAGGCTTACGCCGGGAATGGAGCTGGTGTTACTGATCTTCACTACCTGAGGAAGCATGGATACCTGGTTCATAAATGCCTGGCTTTGCAAACGGCGCATGGAGTCAACAGCGCTGCCCTGGCCACGGGGAATCCGCAGCACAAGGATCTGTTCTGCATTAAGCCCCAGTTCCTGGTGGCGCATATAAGACAGCTGCCGGTATACAATCAGTGAGGCAGCCAGTACAATCAGCGCGGCCGCAAACTGGGCCGATACCAATACTTTCCTGAACAAAACCCCTTTGGCAGACATCGTGGAGATCCTGCCGGTAATACTTACAGGCTTTACCGCCGACAATACCAGTGCCGGGTATATCCCGGAAAGCAGGCAGTTGAAAACAAAAAGCGCAAGCATTATACCCCAGAAAAAAGAAGAATGGAAAAAGTCAGTATCAACAGGGTGGCCGGTTAACTTTATGTATGCAGGCATTAATACCTGTATCATCCCCAGTGCTATCACTGATGCCAGCAGGTTAATAAGCAGGGTTTCCGTCATAAATTGTTTGATCAGCGACAGGCGGGAGCCTCCCAGTACTTTACGCATGCCGGTTTCCCTGGTTCTGTCGGCAGCCCGGGCGGTAGACAGGTTAATATAGTTAATAGAGCCGATCAGCAATACCAACACAGCCACCACCATCATGAACTGCACCGTTTTAATATCGCCGTTTTCCTCGGGTTCAAAGGACTTATGAGAGTGGAGATGAATATCTTTCATGGGCTCCGCTACATACCGGTCGTTCTTCAGTCTTTCATCGGAGAATTTTTTCAGCTTCCGGTTAAACACGGTAAGATCCGTATGCGGCGCTAATTGAACATAGGTGTAATTATTATTCCCGTTAAATGAATTTAAGTCGAAGCCGCGTTTTGCCATGGTGGAGAATGAAATGAGCAGTTCAATTTTCAGGTGCGTATTGGCGGGTACATCTTTTATAACCCCGCTTACGGTGAAAAGCTCGTCGCCATCCCTGAATGTTTTGCCTAAGGCAGGGCTTCCGCTAAACATTCTCCTGGCAAGGGATTCCGTTAGTACGGCCTGGTAAGGAGCCTGGAATATATTTGCGGAGCTGCCCTCAGAAAAGGTATAACCGAACATGGTGAACATGGAAGGATCTACTGCATAGGCATGTGCTATTTTGTAGATCTTGTTGCCGGATTTTATTTCCGTCATCCCCTGCAAATTTTGCACCCGCACATAATCCACCACTTCCGGGAATTGTTTCTTCAGCATTGGGGCCATGGGGGGATGGGTTTCACAATCGGTTACCACATATTCGGCTCCTTTGTAAAGATCCAGGGTAATGCGGTAAATATCTCCCGCTTTTTTATAGAAGTTCTCATAACTATTTTCAAACCGCACGTAATTAATGATAAACAGGAAGCCGGCAGTAGCCAGCGCCAGTCCAACAATATTAATGGCGGTATAAAACCTGTCTTTCTTCAGGGTGCGGACAGCGGTTTTAAAATAGTTTGTAAGCATTGCAGTGGTATTTTACATAGTCCCGGTACCTGCACAAGAAGGTTGCCATATCTCGTGGGGCACGGCCAGTGAGGATTATATCCGGTAAGGGAAGGCGCAATTGTCCGGAAATGAACAGCTGTTGTCCGCTAATGCAGGTTTCATTTGTTCCGGCAAAAAAGAAGGTTTTAAGTATATTTAGGAAGAAACCCGGATAAAATACTGCCTGTATGAACCATCTTCGCCCTGCTTCCAAGAATATGATTGAATCCATCCTGGTGCTGTTGCTGCTGCTGGCTTTATTGCTGGCGCTTTATGATGTGCTGCGCCTGTTTTTCGGGGTCCTTACGTTTGCCCTGATCTTCTCTGTTTCCTTTCATCACCTGTTTGAGCGCATGGTGATATGGCTCAAAGGCCGCCGTAAACTGGCCGCCACCATATATGCGGTAGCGTTAGTAGCCATTATTGCCTTGCCGGTTACTTATTTTATTGCCGCCCTCAGCGGGCATATCAGGGAAGCTATTCACTGGATTGGCAATGTAAAGGAAAACGGCCTCCCGGAGCTGCCGGAGTGGCTGATCAACATGCCTTACATTGGCAGCGATATCACTGATTTCTGGGAGCATTTGCAGGAAAGTCCACGGGAAACATTATCCACCAACATCCATGAGCAACAGGTGAGAATGGTGCTGCATCACATTATCAGCAGCGGTGCAGGCATCCTCGGCGCTGCAGGGCAGCTGATCATCGGCATTATCATTTCAGCATTTTTCCTGGTGGGAGGGGAAAAGGCAGTGAAGCCCATCAGGGCTACCGCCCAGCACCTGCTGGGGCATAAAGACGGCGCCAGCCTTTTGAATGCTACCACTATGGCTATAAAGGGCGTATCAATAGGCGTAATGGGCACGGCCTTCATCACAGGAGTGGTGGCGTTTATAGGGCTAAAAATTGCAGACATCCCATTTGCCCTGGGGCTGGCAGCTCTCGTTTTTTTCCTGGTGGTGATACAGATAGGCCCGCTCGTGGTATGGATCCCTTTAATTATCTGGATGGCAATACAGGGGCATACGGGTATGACGCTTTTCCTGATCATTTACGGCGCCGCTATGCTGATAGGGGAAGCTATACTGAAACCTTTGCTGATTGCCCGGAGCGGCAAATTGCCCTTCCTGGTATTATTCCTCGGCGTAATTGGCGGTATGGCGGCATGGGGATTTACCGGTATGTTCAAAGGTGCTATCATTGTGGCGGTGTTCTACACCGTATTCACTTCCTGGCTGGAACGTAAAGATAGCGCCCGTGGCGTGCATGCTGCGGAATAGATAGTATCTTCGCCATCAGCATTAAACGGATTATGAAAGCAGCCAGCATCAGCGATATAAAAAAAGAGTTAACAACACTGCCACCGGCAGAACTGCAGGCCTTATGCCTGCGCCTCGCCAAATATAAGAACGATAACAAGGAGCTGCTTACCTACCTGCTGTTTGAAGCACATAACGAAGAAGGTTATATTAATGCCGTAAAGGAGGAAATAGATAAGGGATTTGTGGAGATGGCCGGCGATAAATTATATCACGCCAAAAAAAGGTTGCGGAAAATTCTGCGTATAACAAATAAGCATATACGTTATACAGGCTCTAAACCCACGGAAGTGGAACTGCTTATTTATTTTTGTAGAAAGATGAAACTATCCGGTTTATTATCTTCCTACAGCATTCAGCTGAACAATCTTTATGATCAACAGGTGAAGAAGATCACCAAAACAGTAGCCACCCTGCATGAAGACCTGCAATACGACTATCTCCGGCAGCTGGAGCGGCTTACAGGCAAAGAATAAGTACGCGCTGTAAATCCGGTTTGCTTCCTTCGCAGGAAAATTTTATTTTGAACGCATGAAAGTTCTGTTTGAAACGCCGAGGCTGCAGGTGCGCACATTTGCAGCTAACGACGATGCCTTTGTACTGGAGTTGCTGAATACGCCTTCCTGGCTGCAATATATAGGCGACCGCCATATACGCACGCTGGAAGATGCACAGCGTTATATCATGAACAACCTGTTACGCCTATACGCAGAACAGGGATATGGTGCGTGGGTAGCGGTATTGAAAGAAACGGGAAAGCCCATCGGTATCTGCGGATTGTTTAAAAGAAAATACCTGGAGCAACCCGACCTGGGATTTGCTTTCCTGCCGGCCTTTGAGGGGCAGGGCTATGCGTATGAAGCTGCTGCTGGTACTATTACCTATTCCAGGCAGGAACTGCCGTTTCCACGCTTGTTTGCCATCACGCAGCCGGATAATCACCGGTCCGTTCGTTTGCTGGAGCGCTCCGGATTTACCCTGCAGGGAACTATTCTCCCCCCGGGAGAAGCAGATGAGCTGATGTTATTTGACCTTGAACTAAGCCGCTGATTGCCGCCGTTTCCGGTAAGCCATCACCCGGCTTGCCGCCAGGTAAAACAACGAGCCCACGCACAACACCACCAGTCCAGATCTCAGCCATGTGGCAGCGGTTACAGACAACCCGATTCCTGTACCCAGCGCCACATAGGCAGCGAGACAAACCGGGCACTTTGGCAGCAGTACGAGGGTGATGCCCGGTATCAGCCATCGTACTCCTTTTACAAAGCGTTGCCGGAACGTAAGCGGACCGGTGGATTGCGCAGCGGTTGTTTTGCGATCACTGCTGCCCGTAGCAGCACCGCAGGAACAATGTGTTTTCATGATGATTAGTCTTCAGAACAACAGGATCCCGGTGTCTTTTCCTTATGATACCTGCCGGTATTGTCTACATGCCCTTTCTCATCGTAATTGTCGTGATGCCTTACCCAGGAAGTCAGATCCCCGCGGTCGTTGGTTTCGTTACGTCCAAATGGCGCTATATCCAGGTAATTGTAGGTGGCCAGCTGTAATTCGCCACCACGGCCATAAGTTGAATAAGTATGGTATATATCGCCGTTCTCATCTTTATAAAATACACTGAGCCCCGGAAGATCCTCCATACTCTGCGGTATATCTTCCACCACATTGTAATTATAAAATACTTTCCCGCTCTTCAGTTCCTCCGGTTGGAATGATACATGGTAA
>NZ_DATMTE010000370.1:0-5865 GCF_035564935.1 Chitinophaga sp.
CGTAATCAGTTTAATCCTGAGTCAGACAAAATCCGCGCTAATCCAGCTTTACCTGCTCCATTTTGGGTGCAAAGAAGTGCATTACCAGCCAGGCTATCAGGTAGGCCAAAGCACAAATAGTGAACAAGATATTGTATCCTATACCAATGTTGCCAATTAATTTATAGTGATCCAGCATAGAGCCGATCAGTATCGGGAAAAGGGTACCGCCAATGGATCCGGCCATACCACCAATGCCAACAACGGAGCTTACTGCCCGTTTAGGGAACATATCAGAAGCAGTGGTGAATATGGTAGCAGACCATGCCTGATGCGCTGCAGTGGCAAGACTTATCAACGCTATAGCCAGCCATACGTTGTTGGAATACTGGATGAGCATAATAGGCAGTACACACAACGCAAAGATCAGCATGGATACTTTACGCGCCCTGAAAACCGGCCAGCCTGATTTGATGAGGT
The DNA here is from genome assembly GCF_035564935.1 of Chitinophaga sp. GTDB lineage: Bacteria > Bacteroidota > Bacteroidia > Chitinophagales > Chitinophagaceae > Chitinophaga. Next base: position 460 of record NZ_DATMTE010000370.1, read on the forward strand.
AGGAAGATAACCAACCTCCTCCAATGCTGCCAAAACTTGTAATGGAGTAGATGATGATCACCGGCAGCCCCAGCGATTCTTTCATATTTACATGGAAAATGGATTCGAGGTAACCCGGTAACCAGAACAGGAAAAACCACCATACCGGATCGGTCAGTAATTTACCGAATATGAAAGCCCAGGTTTGCCTGATTCCCAGCAGCTTCCCCCATTTAATGGGCTTAGGTTTCACCTCCTCTACTTCCTGGTCGGAATGAATATGATCAAATTCTGCTTTCGATAATTTCTTGTGCCGGGCAGGAACTTCATAATAGATCCACCAGAATATCAGCCAGATAAAACCAATGGCGCCTGTCCATACAAACGCGTTCCTCCAGCCATGATTAGTGGCGAGGTAGTATACCATTGCCGGTCCTACTACCGCGGCTATATTGGAACCTGAGTTAAAGATCCCCGTAGCCAGTGCACGCTCTTTCTTGGGAAACCATTCTGCGGTGGCTTTGATAGCCGCAGGAAAGTTACCGGCTTCACTTATTCCCAGGATGGATCTCACTACACCAAATCCCAGCGTGGAACGTACCAATCCATGCGCCATAGCCGAAAGGCTCCATACAACAATAGAAAGTGCATACCCCAGTTTGGACCCTATCTTATCTACCAATGCCCCAAAGAAAAGCAAGCCTATCGCGTAGCAGGCAGAAAACGCCATTACCAGGTTACTGTAATCTGTTTCTGTCCAGTTGAACTCTGCCGACAGGTCCGTTTTAAGCAGCCCTAAAATCTGCCTGTCTATATAATTAATGGTTGTGGCTACGAATAAAAGTGCGCATACCCGCCAGCGATACTTACCCAAAGTTGTGGAATTCATTACGGTCTATTTGGAATTTATAATGTGCATAAGTTACTTCATAGCGCTGAGAAATGCAAACGTTTGCACTATTTTCTCTTTCAGCCCGCCCCAGTCCTTACTTTCAATGAGGGGTTTGGACAGCAAATTGGATCCCATTCCCACGCAAACCACACCGGCATCAAACCAGGCATCCATGCTGAGCTGGGTGGGTTCCACACCGCCGGTTGGCATAAATTTCAATTGCGGGAACAGCGGTTTAATGGATTTCACATAGCCAGGCCCCAGTACATTACCCGGGAAAAGCTTTACCAGCTGAGCGCCATTTTTTTCTGCAACAGAAATTTCGGTAGGCGTCATACAACCGGGAATCCAGGTAATGTTCGCAGACTGGCAATAAACAGCTGTTTCGGGATCCGCTACGGGGCATACAATAAAATCGGCGCCCATACCAGCATATACTGCAGCATCAGCGGCATTCTTTATAGTGCCTATACCCAGGTACAGATCAGGCATGGTAGCCAGTTTCCTGTCGCGCATAGCAGCAAAATTCTTACGTGCATTTTCTCCCCTGCTGGTAAATTCAAATACCCTCAAGCCGCCATCATAACAGGCTTGCAGTACTTCCAGGCAAACATTCTCCTCATCGTGATAAAAAACCGGGATGATCCCGCTTTGCTCAAATGCCGCTATAATTGTTTCGGAACTTGGTGCCATATGCTATATCAGTTTTATTATTTCTTTTTCAGAAGTAGTATTGAAATCTCCCATCACAAAAAATTTGGAATAGGCGGCGGCCGCTGCAAAAGATATGATCTGCTGATCATCCAGCCCCTGGAGCTGTGCATGGATTAATCCGGCCATAAAGCAATCCCCGCTTCCTACACGATCTACCACTCCGTTGGTATCGTATTCCCGCGAAATGCTCATCTGCCCGTTGTTGTAGTAAAAAGCATAATACAGATTATGCGTGGCCGAATTACTGAAGCGGAAAGTAAAAGCCACCCGTTTACAACGTTTATACGTAGCCGTAATTTCGGCTGCTACCTTTTCCGCCTGTTGCAGGAATACATCTTTTGTACCGGCTTCCAGCGCAGCAGTATCCAATGCAGTATCGAGCATATTGTTGGCTGCCCATATATTTCCCATGATCACATCACAGTATTGTACCAGCTCCGGCATAACATCCACCGGCTTTTTCCCATACTGCCATAACTTGCTGCGATAATTGAGATCTGTGGAAATCGTCATTCCCTTGCGGGTAGCTGCTTCCAATACTTCTTTGCAAACTGCAGCCGCATCAGGGTTCAATGCCGGCGTAATAGCGCTCCAGTGGAACCACTCAGCATCTCCCAGCAGTGCATCCCAGTCAACAGTACCAGGCGTTATCTGGCTGAAAGACGACCAGGCCCTGTCATAAACCACCTCAGCATGCTTAAGGTCGCTGCCCTGCGCCAGGTAGTAAATGCCGATACGTTCACCGCCCCACAGCACCCTGTCGGTATAAATACCACGGTTACTCAGCTGCGCCAGTACATCTTTCGACAAACCGTTTTCAGGAACTTTACTGATATAGGCCACCGTTGTGCCCCAATTGGCTAAAGCCGCCGCTACATTGGCTTCTGCACCGCCAACATAAATGGCTGCCGTGTTCTGCGCCAGTTGCGGCGACAAGCGTAATAATATTTCTCCGAATGTGATAACTTTTACCGGCTTCATTAGAATCCAAAATATGCTTTTGCGTTATAGTAACATATATCCTGTACCATTTTCCCTAACCAGGCAATATCATTTGGCAATTCACCATGTTCCACATCGTTGCCGATCAGGTTACACAAAATACGGCGAAAATATTCATGTCGTGAGTAAGATAGAAAACTTCTGGAATCTGTTAGCATTCCCACAAACCTGCTCAGCAATCCCATATTGCTCAATACGTTCATTTGCTTTTCCATGCCATCTTTCTGATCCAGGAACCACCATCCGGAGCCATACTGGATTTTGCCGGCAACCGTGCCATCCTGGAAATTGCCTGCCATGGTGGCAAAAACTTCATTATAGGAAGGGTTCAGATTGTATACAACCGTTTTTGCCAATTTGTTTTTCTTATCCAGTGCATCAAAAAATGCGCTCATCGTTTCCGCTACGCGCCAATCGCCGATAGAATCCACACCGGCATCCGCGCCCACCTGCTGCAATAAGCGGGAATTATTGTTGCGGATAGCGCCCACATGGAATTGTTGCACCCATCCTCTTTCCTGGTTCCATTCGCACACAGCCTGCAATACCGCTGTTTTAAACTGTGCATTTTCATAGGGCGTCACCATCCCGTGCTGGCGGGCATTCTGGAAAATAGTATCCAGTTCCTTTCCACTGGCAGGTGAAAAATAAAAAGTGCTGATACCATGGTCGCTTAAGCGGCCACCAGCCTCATGAAAATAAGTATGCCGGCTGTGCAATGCTTCCATGAGGTCGTCGAACCCGTTGATCTCCTTATTAGTAACCGCTGCCAGTTCATTTACAAACCGGTTGAATACTTCCGGATTATCCACTGCCATGGCCCGGTCGGGGCGGAAAGTGGGCAACACCCTTGTACCAAAAGGTTTGCTGGCAATGGCACGGTGATGTTCAAGCGAATCCACCGGATCATCGGTGGTGCACAAAGTATCTACTTTATAATGCTGCAGGAGCGTTTGTGTGGATAATTGTGGTAATTGGGCGTTACAGTCGTGATATATCTTCTCCGCTGTCTTTTCGTTGAGAAGATCAGTGATGCCAAAAGGATTTTTCAGTTCCATGTGCGACCAGTGATACAACGGGTTCCGCATGGTATAGGGCGTGGTAGCAGCCCAGTGACGAAACTTCGTATAGTCGTCGGCGCTACCGGTAATAAACTCTTCCGGTACACCGTTCGCACGCATGGCGCGCCATTTATAATGATCTCCCTTAAGCCAGATAGCGTACAGGTTGGCAAATGTTTTATTCGCAGCTATTTCATCCGGCGGCAGATGATTATGATAATCTATCACCGGCATTGAAGCGGCGTAATCAAAATATAGTCGTTTAGCCGTTCCCGTTTGCAATAAAAAGTCTTCAGACAGAAATTCCTTCATAACATCATTAATTTTTTAGCAGCTGCGATTGAATAAATGCTTTAACGCCGTTATTTTTCAACATTTTTAAAAGATGGGCCACCTGTTCAGCAAATCCCGGGATAGCGGCCAGGTCTGTTTCCCATAACCGTTTATCACTGCAGATGCCTGCTACCATATCGTTTATATCACTTTGATCACGCCACCATGCTGCGAAAACCGGGGCATTGTCGTCTGTAATCACATACTCCTCCCCGTTCCTGTTGCCATAATATTTTCCGGCCTCTTCCCGTACGGGGCAGAGGAACAGCAGCATGGCTGCAAAACCCAGGCACATATGAGGCGGAAGGGCTTTGTATTTTTCGTGGTAACGAACCAGTGTACGCACATTACGGGCGTTCATCTTGGAACTTTCCTGGAAAGTAATGCTGATGAGCTTATGCGCTATGAACGGATTGGCAAAGCGGTCCAGCACTTCCGGCGCAAATGCAGTAGCAGTGGGACAAGCCTCTTCAATAGTAGGCAATATTTCCCGGAGTACCACTTCTTTGAAGAAATGGTTCATATAGTCGTTCTGCATACATTCATACACGGTGTTAAGACCGGAAAGGAAAGCCAATGGCACAGCCGCCGTGTGACTACCATTCAGCAACCGTAGCTTCTGTTCCCGGAATGGTGTGATGCTGGGTTCAATAAGCATTCTTTCATCTGCCTTATAAAAAGATAATACAGAACGAACATGCTCATTACCTTCTATAGCCCATAACAGGTAAGGCTCTACTTCTATCCATAATTTATCAGAATACCCGGCTTTTTCCTCAATTTCAGCAAGGTTGCGGGGTTTACCGGGAACAATACGGTCTACCAGGGAATTGCAGAAATGATTATCCCCGTTTACCCATGATATGAAAGCTGGCGGCAATTCATTATAGGCGGCCAGCTGCAACACAATATCTTTTAACAGGCGTCCATTGTCTACCACCAGCTCCGTAGGAACAATCACAAAGCCGGTGTTGGCGCCTCCTTTAAAATAGGTAAACCGCTCCCATAGCACAGCCAGCAACTTTCCGGGGAAGGAAGCCGGTACTCCGTCTGCAATTTTCTCAGGCACATACTGGATGCCCACTTCTGTAGTGTTGGAAACAATAGTTTGCAAAGCGGGCTGATGAACAGCGGCTAAAATGGCCTCCCATTCTGCATTCGATTGCAAAACCCGGCTAATAGCTGCATTGATCAGCACCTGGTCTACCAGTTCTCCCTGGGATATTCCTTTAATATGGGTGGTAAACAGGCTGTCCTGGTTGGAAAAATCAGCGGTATCGCCGTCGGTGGATTTCACTACCACAATTCTTCCTTCGTAAATACCCTGCCGGTTGGCTTTGTCTACCAGGTAATCTACTAAACCGCGCAAAAGCACGCCGGTACCAAATTGCAGGATCTTTTCAGGGAAGCTGAAAGTCTTTTCAT
>NZ_DATMTE010000371.1:0-2975 GCF_035564935.1 Chitinophaga sp.
TCATGTATCAGATAAAACACTCTTCCCCCAGTTTCAGGAAAGGGTTGCTGCTGGCAGGATTTACTTTCAGTTTTCTTACTACGGCCCTTGCCCAGGAATTGAAGTATGTTAACGGCAACAACAACTGGAATGCAGACTCGCTTGGTAACCATCGCGCAGTAGTTACTTTTAACGGCAGCAACTCCGTGGCCCGTGTGGTAATACCCTGGCGCCGCCGCGATGAGCACCCCGAATTGAAGCGCATTATTATAGAGGATGCAAAAACAAAACAGCAGGTTACCAATGTAAAGACGCTGACACTTAACCGCGAGCAGGGAGATATCTGCTTTGAACCCACTTCAGGAAAAGGAGACTATTATATATATTACCTGCCTTCAAAAAATGAGGGCCGCAACAACTATCCCCAAGGCGTATACCTGGCCCCGGAGCAAACAGCCGGTGATAACTGGCTGCAATCCATCCCGGCGGGCATAAAGCCCAATACCACCGTGAAACAGCTGGAAGCCATCGACAGCTTCAATACTTTCTATCCCATGGAAGTAATTGCCACGGAAGCAGAACGGAAACAACTGCTGCTCAGGCATCCGGGCGGAGGATATATGTTGTTCCCGGAAGACAGGCAGTTCCCAATAAAAATGACCGACGATCTTCCACAGCGCTGGATAAAGAAAGGACCATCCCAGTCATTCTCCGGCACAGCAGATAAAGGAGAATACTACGCATTTCAGCTGGGCATTTTTGCCCGCCGCGAAATGAAAGGGGTGGAGGTTTCCTTTGCCGATCTGAAAACAGCCTCGGGGCAAACTATTCCTGCTGCACAACTCAACTGCATCAATACTACAGGTACCACCTATGATGCAAAGCCCTTTTCTGCTACAGTGAATATTCCGGCAGGGAAAGTACAGGCGATGTGGTGTGGGGTAGATGTGCCGGAAAACGCTGCAGCCGGTATTTATAAAGGAATTGCTACTGTCAGGGCAGAAGGTATGCCCGCCATGCCGGTGAGGATTACACTCACGGTAACGAATAAACAGGCAGTGAACAGCGGCTTTAATGAGCCGTGGAAACAAACCCGTTTGAAATGGCTGAACTCCACACTGGCGCAGGACGATGCTGTGATTGCGCCGTATACTCCGCTGGAGCTGAAAGACAGTGTAATCAGTTTGCTGGGCCGGAAAGTAGGTATCAACAAAGACGGTTTCCCCGCCCAGATCCAGACTTTTTTCACACCTGAAATGACCTCGCTGTCTACACAGCCTAAAAATATTTTCACGGAGCCGGTGCATTTCCATTTCATTGGGGCCGCTACAGGAAAGGATCTTCACTGGCAAAACCATGGCTGGCAAATCACCCGGAAGGCCCCGGGCAAAATCAGCTGGAAAGCCCTGAACACTACTACCGGTCTGGAAATGGAAGTAACCGCCACACTTGAATTTGACGGCTTCCTTGATTACACGGTGAAAGTAACTGCAAAAGAAGAGGTAGCCCTGAAGGAAATCACCATGCACCTGCCATTTGATAAAGGTGCGGCAAAGTATATGATGGGCCTCAACCAGAAAGGCGGTGTACGTCCTGAAAAAATCGACTGGAAGTGGGATGTAAAAAACAAGAACCAGGACGGCGCCTGGATCGGTGATGTGAATGCAGGTATCCAGTTTAACCTGAGGGATGAAAACTATGTGCGCCCGCTGAATACTAACTTTTACCTGCAAAAGCCTTTACTGCTGCCGGCTTCCTGGGGCAACGGCGATAAAGGGGGGATTACTATTGGCGAAAAAGGAAAATCAATACTGGTAAATAATTACAGCGGTGAAAGAACACTGCATAAAGGGGAGGTACTGTATTATAATTTCCACCTGATCATCACCCCTTTCCATCCTGTTAACACAGATTTCCAGTGGTCTACCCGTTTCTATCACAAGTACAATAACCTCGACAGCATCAAGGCTACCGGGGCCACTGTGGTAAACATCCATCACGGCAACGATATCAATCCCTGGATCAACTATCCGTTCATTGAATGGAAAGCGATGAAGAATTATATTGCTGAAGCGCATCAGCGAGGGCTTAAGGTAAAGATCTATAATACAGTAAGAGAGCTTTCCAACCATGCCTGGGAAACCTTCCCGCTGCGTAGTTTGGGGCATGAGGTATATAGCCCGGGTAAGGGTGGCGGCTTCTCCTGGCTGCAGGAACATATAGGGAAGGACTATATCGCCGCGTGGTTTGTGCCGGAGTTTAAAGATGCGGCTATCATCAACAGTGGAATGAACCGCTGGCATAACTACTATGTGGAAGGTATGAACTGGCTGGTACAAAACGTAGGCATCGATGGTATTTACCTGGATGATGTGGCTTTTGACCGGGTTACTATGAAGCGGGTGAAACGCGTACTGACAAAGGATAATCATCCGGGGATCATTGACCTGCATTCTGCCAACCAGTATAATAAGTCCGATGGATTTATTAACAGTGCGGTACTTTATATGGAGCATTTCCCTTACCTGAACCGGCTCTGGTTTGGTGAGTATTTCGACTATGAAAAGAATGATCCGGCTTTCTTCCTCACGGAGGTAAGCGGTATACCCTTTGGTTTGATGGGTGAAATGCTCCAGGATGGCGGTAACCAGTGGCGGGGTATGGTGTATGGCATGACTAACCGCATGCCGTGGACAGCCACTTCTGATCCGCGTCCTATCTGGAAGGTATGGGATGATTTTGGCATGCAGGGAACAAAAATGATTGGTTACTGGGTGGAGAACAACCCCGTTAAAACCAATAATCCTTTGGTACCGGCCACCATATACCGGAAAGATGGAGCGGTGCTGGTATCCCTTGCCAGCTGGGCGCCGGGAAACACCACCATTAAACTTGCTATCGACTGGAAGGCCCTGGGCATCGACCCCGCAAAGGCAGTGATAACAGCGCCGCATATACGGAATTTTCAGCAGGGACAGGTATTCGCCAAAGACGCC
>NZ_DATMTE010000372.1:0-3526 GCF_035564935.1 Chitinophaga sp.
CTCAAAACGAATATAAAAAAAGATCATGTTAGATTCCCGTCAAATTAACAAAATAATCATATTTAAAAAATCCGGGGCAGCGGTTTATTCAGTAGATTTATTGTACCGAAATCTGATTCCCCAATTTTTTAAAAATTACTATGGAAAAACCTCTACTTTCTTTACTACTTATTGCTTCTCTTGTTTGTGGCACTGTGAGCGCCCAAACCAATCCAGGGGCACAGCCGTTGCCTTATGAACAGAATTTCGACGCGTTGCCGTCATCTGCTACGGTATACCCGGCGGGATGGCAGGGATGGCTGCTCAGCGGCAGTCCATCCGGCAGTTTTAATACGGCAGCCCCTGCTTCGGACAAACCACTGATAAGCGGCAGCGCATCATCTACTGCAAATGGTGTTTATAACTATGCCGGCAAACTGGGTTTCCTAAACAGCGGCAGCGCCGACAATTCACTGGTATTGTCTCTTAATACCAGCGGTCAGCAAAATGTACGTTTAAGCTACGACGTTATGACCATCAGGAATCCTTACGATGGTAACTCCAACACCAGGATCAATGAAGTAGTTGTACAATATCGTACAGGCGTTACCGGTACCTTTACCAGTATTGGTGAAACTGCTTACCAGAACGACACTATCCAGCAAACAGGTTCCGGTATTACCTTACCGCAACACCTGGTAAATGTGCTGATAACGCTGCCACCGGAATGCAGTAACCAGGCGGTGGTGCAACTGCGTTGGGTAAACCGGCAGATCAGCGGGGCAGGCTCCAGGCCGGGATTTGCGGTTGACAATATCTCGGCAGCGGGAAGTGGACGGGATACCACGCCACCGGTAATCAGCTCCCTGGAACCGGCTAACGCAGCCGTAGATGTATCGCCTGTTACATCTCCCGAAATAACTTTCAGCGAAAATATAAAAGCGGGCATCGGGTATATCAGGTTGCACAACAGTAACAGCGGAATAACAGACAGTTTCCCTGTAACCGGCAGTGCAGTTGTTATCAATAATAACGTACTTACACTGAAACAAATCCTGCAACCCCGCCAGCATTATTATATCATGCTGGATAGCGGGGCTGTGAAGGACTTGTCGGATAACGGATTTACGGGAATTACAGATACCACACAATGGCATTTTACCACCGGAAACCAGGAACTGAACTATAACTTCAACGACTGTACGCCGGTTGGCAACAACCAGTTGAGCGGAGGATTTATACAATACAGTGTGGCAGGTGCGCAGCTCTGGGGCTGCACCAATTTCGGTCGGCAAAACACCAATGGTGTACAGATAAACGGTTACAGCGGAGGGGCTGTTGAAAATGAAGACTGGCTGGTATCTCCTGCATTCGACCTCACCGGGATGCAGTTCCCGTTGTTACAATTCTATAGCCGTACCGCGTTTACCGGACCGGCGCTCAGTTTGCGTGTTTCCACCAATTATTCCGGCAGCGGTGATCCACGCAACGCCACCTGGACAACGCTGAACGGCCGCTTCCCTGAGACCGGCAGCGATGTATGGACTTTATCTTCCGGTATTAATCTCGCTGCCTACAAGCAACCTGCAGTTTATGTCGCCTTTGTTTATACCTCCGGACCTGCAGTTCAGGCCGCACGATGGACAATTGATGATTTCAGTATTACTGATACCACTGCTGCACCGGCGCCAAGCCTGAACAGCAGCCCGGCCGCCATTGATTTTGATTATGTGAAATCCGGGCAAACCTCGGAAGCCCAACGCATCCGTTTCTGGGCCAATGATTTTACCGGGGATCTGAAGATAAATGCTCCTGCCGGTTTCAAGGTATCGGCAGATAGTAGTGGCAGCTACAGCAGCCAGGTAACTTTTACTGCTGCAGCGCTGGCTGAAGGCCCGGAAGAAGTATGGGTGAGGTTTGCACCCACTGCTGCTGATCAGGCTTACAGCGGCAACCTCACATTTAATTCCACCGGGTTCCCCGGCCATTCTGTTGTGCTTAGCGGTACTTCACTGCGATCATTAAAAGTGGTTAACTGGAACATAGAATGGTTTGGCAGCCCGGCTCAAAACCCGGCCAACGACAGTTTGCAGCAGGCAAATGTAACCACTGTCCTTAAAAAGCTGGATGCGGACATTTTTGCATTGGCAGAGGTAGTGGATACTGCCCGTTTCCGCGCAGTGGTAAGCCAGTTACCGGGGTATAGCTATATATTGTCGGACTTTGGCTCTTATGCCGACAGCACTACAGATGTTGATTATGTATCCGCGCAGAAACTGGCATTTGTATATAAAACCGCTGTAATCCGCAAAATCAGTGCCTATGGCATATTAAGACAGGGCGGCAGCAGTAATGCGTACTATAACTGGTCGTCCGGCAGGTTCCCTTATGAAATGGAAGCTACAGCGAAACTGGGCAATGATTCCGCCCGGATCCGGTTTATTTTACTACATGCGAAGGCTAATACAGGCACAAAAGCCGAAAAAATTGCCTCATGGAACCGGCGTAAGGACGGGTTGAAGGAATTGAAAGACACGCTGGACCTGCAATATCCATATAGTAATATTATTATGCTGGGAGATTTCAATGATGATCTGTCCAAAACGATTACTACAGAATTATTGCCGGATACCACCACTTCTTATATCGACTTTATCAACGACAGTATTAATTACCGGCCGCTTACGCTGCCATTAAGTTTATCCGGTCAGCGTTCCACCGTGAGTTATGCATCGGTGATAGATAATGTGATCAGTTCCAACGAAGTGAGGGTTGCTTATTTGCCGGCATCTGCACGGATACAGACCCAGGTGGCAGGGCTGGTGAGCAGTTATGGTACCACTACCACGGATCACTACCCGGTATTGAGCCGCTATAACCTGGGCATTCTGGCCAACCCGTTGCCCGTAGAAAACTTTGACGCAAAGGCAGACGGGGGTAAGGTACTGGTTAGCTGGCATACTCCTTACGAGATCAACAGCAGTAATTTTGTGGTAGAGCGTTCCCGGAACCTCCGGACCTATGAGCCGGTAGATACGGTGATGGCGCGGGGCAGCAGTACGGAGGGATCTGATTATATCTCCTATGATGAGCGGCCGTGGCCCGGATTTTCTGCTTACCGTTTAAAAATAACCGGTTTGGATAGCACTATAAGGTACAGCCCGGTTAAGATGGTACTGGTTACCAACAAAGATCTCTGGCTGAAGTTGTTATGGTGCATATTTGGCCACCAGCTGCAATACTGGCTCGACTGGCCACGCAGCGGCGATGCCAGTGTGGCGCTGGTAGACGTACAGGGCCGGGTTCGTTACCAGGGCAGAACTACGCTGGTAAAAGGCAGGAACTACAGGACCATCGCTGTTGACCAGCTGCCATCGGGTATTTATTTCCTGAGGATACAATCGGGCGGGCAGGTACAGGTAACAAAGATTCTCATTAACCATTAAGCTTTTTTGAAAAAACCATGCAAAAAGAAGCCGGTCCGTGAAAACGGGCTGGCTTCTTACATTTGGTTATCAACCAGTTACGCATTACGCTCTATAAAAGG
>NZ_DATMTE010000373.1:0-2690 GCF_035564935.1 Chitinophaga sp.
CGGTTAAACTTTTATCAAAGCAGATGGTCTTAAATACGTACATCTCCTGATAAAAGATGGAATACCGGGAAAATGACAACTGGCGACTTTCAGGAGATCACCAACACAATGCTACAGTACAGAATATAGGTTAAATGGTAAGTCCCTGCAATTTCTTGCGGGGACCTGTTTTTTTAGCCTGATCCTGCCGGACTTAATAGCTCATCTCGTTCAGCTTCACCTTACCCCGGAATGTCCAGAATAAGAAAGTAGTATACCCGATCACCATTGGAGTGCCTATAGCTGCAATCAGCAGCATAATTTTCAACGATTTAACAGAAGACGCCGCTGCATAAATGCTGATACTGTATGCCGGATCTGTGGTAGATATCACAATATTTGGATATAACCCTACCGCAAACAGGATGAGCAGGCAGGCCGTAATAACGGAGGAATAGAGGAAAGCGGTATAATACCTGCGGGCATCTACATTTCTTTTTATATTCAGCAGGATCAGCACGGCAAGCATCGGCAACAGGAACAGCTGCGGGTGCGATTTAAACTGGTGCGTCATATGGGGAACATAGATAAGGGTAGCCATCGACGTTAGAATAAAGCAGAGAATGAAGAACTTGCTGCAGTTGTTCACAATCACCGTGAGCTTGGCATACAGCCTGTTTTCCGTTTTCATTACCAGGTAAATGGAGCCATGTAACATAAACAGCGACAAGGTGGTGAAAGCGATCAGTATGGCATAAGGGTTAAAAAAGGTAAGCAGGGTGCCGGTAAATTCGTGTTCCCTGTTGATGGGAAGGCCGTGAATGAGATTGCCCAGCACCAATCCCAGCAGTAATGTGATGCTGGTGCTGGATACCGTATAACTGATATCCCACATTTTGCGCCACCACAGCCAGGCTTCCTTGCTTCTGAATTCTATGGAGATAGCCCTGAAAATGAGGACTACGAGGAACAGCATAAAGGGGATATAGAAGGTAGACAGTACTACGCCGTATACCAGCGGGAAACCGGCAAACAAGGCGCCGCCTGCAATTACCAGCCATACTTCATTCCCGTCCCATACAGGTCCTATTGCATTAAGCACCAGGCGACGGCTTTCTTCCTTATTAAAGAACAAGTGCAATGCACCCGCGCCCAGGTCGAAGCCATCCAGCACACCATAACCGGTGATCAATCCGCCAATCACCAAAAACCACCAGGTGGGAAGGTCCAGTTCGAGAATTGTTTCCATGAGTTATAATTTAGTTGGATGGTAAGTGATATTATCGTGATAATAGCCGTCGTATTCTATTTCTGCGTTCTCTGAAACATCTGGTCCATGCTGGATCTTACGGGTTAGTAAATAGATGAACAGGGTAAACAGGAGAATGTAAACCAGCGTAAACAGTATGAGTGAAAACATCACCTGGTCGGCCGTTACCTTGCGCGACAGGGCATCGGAGGTGCGCAACAATTTGTATACCACCCAGGGCTGGCGTCCTACCTCGGCAGCGTACCATCCTACCTGGTTGGCTATTTGCGGTAATAATACCGCCCATGCAAAAATGATCATAAGCCAGCGCTGGTTAAACAGTTTCTTTCTCCATAAAAGAAAAACCGCCAGGAGCGTAAGTCCTATGAGGATCATGCCGATGGTGATCATGATATGATACATCTGGAACACGAAGTTGACTGCACCGGGCCTGTCTGCTTTTGGCGTGGCCCTTAAACCTTCTACCGGGGCGGAAAAGCTGCCATGCGTGAGGAAGGAAAGTCCGCCGGGAATTTTTATACCGGTGGTTTTTTCATTTTTGTTATCTACCCAACCTATAATGTACATGGGCGCTACTGCGGAACTATCGTAGTGACCTTCCATAGCGGCCAGTTTGGCGGGTTGATATTTGCTCACGTAATGTGCAGACCGGTGGCCGGTAAAAAGCTGCAGCAACGCTGCAATGGCTGCTACGCCAAGCCCCACCTTGAACATGGCCTGGGCATGTTTTGCATGAAGGTTTTTGAGAACGTACCAGGCGCCCACACTCATCACCAGGAAAGCGCCCGCCAGGAAAGAGCCGATGATCACATGCGAGAACCGGTCTACAGAAGACGGGTTCAGCACCATTTCCCAGAAATCAGTGACCACTGCGCGTGCCTGCAGGTCATGGCCTTCTATCCGGTAGCCAGCCGGCGTTTGCTGCCAGGAATTGGCAATAACGATCCACAATGCAGAAAAGATAGAGCCCAGCGCCACCATACAGGTAGAAAAGAAATGGACGCCTTTATGAACACGGTTCCAGCCAAATAATAATACGCCAAGGAATGCCGATTCCATGGCAAAGGCGAAAATACCTTCCGCTGCCAGTGCACTTCCGAAAATATCGCCTACATAATGTGAATAGGTGGCCCAGTTAGTACCAAATTCAAATTCCATTACAATGCCCGTGGCTACACCGATGCCGAAGATCAATGCAAATATCTTAATCCAGAATCGGGTGATATCCTTATAAAGCGATAAACCTGTTTTAAGGTACAGCCCCTCCATGATCACCAGACATAGTCCCAGTCCTATGCTCAGCGGGGGATAGATGTAGTGGAAGGCAATGGTAAATGCAAACTGTATCCTGGATAGTATTTCTACTGAAGGCATAATATTCAATTATGATGCAAAGGTAGCTGGTGAAGATATCCATGAAGCTGATGTTTGTCATGTATTG
>NZ_DATMTE010000374.1:0-3095 GCF_035564935.1 Chitinophaga sp.
TCTCCCCAGTATATTATTCAATGCTACTTTGATTGGTATGGGGCACTTGTACACAAAAACGAACTGAATGAAGGAGTAAGTACCTTGTTCCAGGATATATCTGCCGGAGGCTTTATTAAAAGGGTATTCCACCTGCCGGGACTAAGTAATAACGTGGTGCTTATTCCGGCAATAGCGCTTTTCCTGTTACAGTATACCCGGCTGCAGGACCGCTATAACTCCCGCTATCGCCTGTATATACTTTGTTCTACACTGATGTTCCCCGTACTGTTCAGCACCAGCTCCGAATCGCCTACCTACATCATTGCTTTACCGGCAGTTTGTATCTGGTACGTAATGCAGCCGTATACCAGGAGGAATAACATATTCATGTTTTTTGCCATTATCCTGATCAGTTTTTCTCATTCAGATGTACTAACTCCCTGGGTAAGGAAGCATATAGCTATACCATATGCGATAAAAGCCTTGCCCTGCCTGGTTTTATGGCTCATGATCGCCTATGATATCTATGCCCGGAAATATTTGCTGAAAAAAGAGGTCTCCCCCACGCCGGCCAGGGAATTGAAACCAGCCACGGTATTGTGAAAAAATTAACTGAAAAAGTAATAATCCGGGCGTAAATTGCCGGATTATTAAAGGTTTTTGATTATGAACACGGGATTCAAGATAGGTAGCGCATTTGCGTTATCTGCGATGCTGTTTCACGGCATTCAGACAAATGCACAGAGGAAGTCAGCACCATTACCAGGCTTTGTTGAAAGTAAATCAGTTGCTTCAGTAGATCCTTATATCGGCTCCGGCGGACACGGACACGTATTTGTGGGCGCCAGCGTTCCTTATGGTGCAGTACAAACCGGTCCTACCAATATTGTAAAAGGCTGGGACTGGTGCTCAGGATATCATTATTCAGACAGCGTATTAATAGGCTTCTCCCAGATGCACCTCAGCGGAACCGGTATCGGCGACCTGGGTGATGTACTCATTATGCCGTACACAGGTAATGTGAGAACCAATCGCGGCACACAGGAAAATCCAACCTCCGGATATGGCTCCCATTATTCACACAACAGGGAAACCGCACGCCCCGGCTATTACGCCGTTCAGCTGGACGACTACAACATCAAAGCTGAATTAACCGCTTCGGAAAGAGTGGCTTTTCATAAATACACCTTCCCAAAAAACCAGCAGGCTAATATTATCATCGACCTCAAAGAAGGTATAGGATGGGATGCGCCGGTAGAAACATTTATCCGCCAGGTAGATGAATATACTCTTGAAGGCTACCGCTACTCCAAAGGTTGGGCAGTAGACCAGCGCCTTTGGTTTGCCATTAAATCCAATGTACCGGTAAAACAATTCCAGGTATTTGACGGAGATAATAAACAAAGCGGGAAAGAAGTAAAATCGAAAGAAGCCAAAGGCGTGATCGTGTTCGATAAATCGCCCGGACAGGTAATGCTGAAAGTAGGCATTTCCCCGGTGAGCAGTGAAAATGCCCTGGCTAACATCAAGGCGGAAATACCAGGATGGGATTTTACCAAAACCATTAACAGCGCCAACGCCAAATGGGACAAGGAACTGGCTAAAGTAAGTATTGAAACAAAAGATGAAGCCGCCCGCCGCGTGTTTTATACGGCCATGTATCACACCATGATCGATCCTGCCCTGTTCAACGATCACGATGGCAGCTACCGTGGTACCGATAAAAAAGTATATTCTAACCCCGGATTCGATAACTACTCCGTTTTTTCTCTCTGGGATATTTATCGTTCCTGCGCACCACTCGCTACCATCCTGCATCCTGAAAAGGTGAACAGCTTCGTGAACTCAATGCTGGCCATTCACAAACAACAAGGCAAGTTGCCGGTATGGCCGCTGATGGGCAACGAAACCAACTGTATGGTGGGCTACCATGCAGTACCTCCCATTGTAGATGCCTACCTGAAAGGATTTAAAGGATTCAACGCGGAAGAAGCTTTCGAAGCCATGAAAGTAACTGCCAATCGCGACGACCTCGGGCTTAAATATGTAAAAGAACTGGGTTATATCCCCGCAGATAAGGAATACGAATCCGTTTCCAAAGCCATGGAATATGCTATCGACGACTGGTGCATTGCAGCCATGGCAAAGAAGCTGGGTAAAACAGAAGACTTTGAATACTACAAAAAACGCGCGGCCTATTACCGCAATTATTTCGACAGCACCATTCGCTTTGTACGCCCGCGCATGAGCGATGGCAGCTTCAAAACACCTTATGATCCGTTTAACTCCATCCATGAAAAAGGTGATTTCACAGAAGGCAACGGCTGGCAATACACCTGGCTGGTACCGCAGGATGTGGAAGGCCTGATCCAGCTCATGGGTGGTGATGACGCGTTTACCCGCAAACTCGACAGCCTCTTTACAGCAAAAGGCGATATGGGTGCTGAAGCATCCAGCGATATCTCCGGTCTTATTGGTATGTATGCGCATGGTAACGAACCAAGTCACCATGTTACCTATATGTATGCTTTCTCCGGTTACCAGTGGAAAACCGCTGAAAAAGTAAGACAGGTAATGAAGGAATTTTACTTCGATCAGCCGGAAGGTCTTGCAGGTAATGAAGACTGCGGCGCAATGTCTTCCTGGTATGTATTTTCCTCCCTGGGCTTCTATCCTGAAAACGCCGCCAGTGGCGTGTATGTATTAGGCAGTCCGCTGTTCGACAAAGCATCCATCAAACTGGGTACAGGTAAAACCTTCACTGTTCAGGCCATCAATAACAGTGCAGAAAATATCTACATTCAAAGCGCTACGCTTAACGGTAAACCATATACGAAAAGCTTTATCACCCACCAGGATATAGTGAAGGGTGGAATGCTGGTAGTAAAAATGGGTAACAAACCCAATCTCAGCTTCGGTAAGGCTGCTGCCGACAGACCGTCGAATGCGCTTTAAGCGGAGGTTGTCTGACTCAGGATTATGATGATTATGCTGATTAGCCTGATTTTATGTTTTGGGATTATAAATAGTTAGCGAAGATATAAGCGGGTAATTTTTTTATCCTGGAATTTTTAAAAAGATTTGGGGAGATATAAGCATGTAATGCTTTTATC
>NZ_DATMTE010000375.1:0-7889 GCF_035564935.1 Chitinophaga sp.
ATGGGTGATAGGCAGCGGTTACAACACATTGCAGAGGCAATAAAAGAAATTGAAAGCTATACCGCTGATAAAACCCTTTCGGATTTTTTTGAAAATTCTATGATCTCAATTTGCCTCTGTAAAGCAAATTGAGATCATAGGGGAAGCTGCGAACCTGCTTACAAAAGAATTACGGGACCTTTATACAGATGTTGCATGGCGACAGATCATTGGACTCAGACATATTCTAGTGCATGAATACTTTGGAATAGATACCGAAGTGATCTGGCAAATTGTTGAGAATGATATTCCTGTTTTGAAGGAAAGAATAGCACATATTTTAGAGAACCTGGAAGAATAAAAATACTAATAAGTTGTTAAGTGAGATATTTGCCGCCAGGCAGAATCTCACTTTTTTTATTGAATTATCCCCTGCCAACACTTTCATTTTTGAAAAGTACCCTACCATTTCTGCATGGTTATCCCAGTACCTCTCCTCTCCCCATCTCCCTGAAATATTATCTAACACACTGGTTATTACTTAATTAAAAAATAAAAGAACCTCCGTGCCAATGCTGGCACTCCGCTGGCATTACCCCGTTTGTATCAAAACAATTGATCCAAATGCTACCAGATTCAAAAATCTCTCAACTGATAGGTTTACAGATTCCGGGCTTAACATTTCCCGCAGAACAACAAAAAGGAACCATCAGTAAAGTGATCCACACTTTTGCCGATTATACAGGCCGGATGATCAGGAGCGAACAGCTTCATGAGGTGAAACGTTGTTTTAACGTGGCGGCTGTACTGTATCACAATGGGAGCAACGCCCTGCGCAACGCCATCGAAAGCGCGTTTATGTACACGCTTTCCCCTCTCCTCTGCGGAAAACATAAGGAACTACTTCCTTTATCACTGAAAAATGTAAGGATTCAACATTTACAAACTATAGCTATTTAAAACATTTTTTATGATGACTATTCTCCTGGTACTGGCGGGATTGGCCTGCTTCGCTGTATTCTTCAAATCAGTTGACTATTTCGAAAAGATCTAAACACGGTTATTTTATGAACGCATTATTTATTCTGTCACTTTTCGTTTTCGGCTACATGATCTATGTATTGCTGAAGCCTGAAAAATTCTGACTGGAGATATCACTCCCACGCCTATACGCGAAGCTTATTTAACTGACTATAAAAATGACAACAGAAATCTTAGGCGTAATTGCCACCTACGGCATCACGCTGCTACTTGCCTGGCCCCTGTCGAGGTACATTGTAAAGGTATTCAGGGGCGACCGGACCTGGTCCGATTTTATGTCGCCGCTGGAACGCCTCTTCTTTAAAATTTCCGGTATCAATCCTGCTGAGGAAATGAACTGGAAGCAACACATGAAGGCCTTACTCACCATCAACCTTGTATGGTTTGTATACGCCTTTTTTGCGCTGTTTTTCCAGGATAAACTGCCGCTGAACCCAGATGGAAATCCCGGGCAGTCGGCTGATCTGGCGTTTAACACCGCCATCAGTTTTATGGTGAACTGTAACCTGCAGCACTACTCCGGTGAAACGGGCGTTACTTATTTCACACAATTATTTGTACTTGCCTTCCTGCAGTTTGTGAGCGCCGCCACCGGTATCGCTGCACTGGTAGTGGTTTTAAAAGCCATGAAAGAAAAAACCACTACTAAATTGGGGAACTTCTGGGATATTTTCCTGAAAACGATTACCCGTATCCTCTTACCAATAAGTATTGTGATTGCGCTGATCTTTGTTTTCAATGGCATGCCTGCCAGTTATGCCGGTAAGGAAGCCATTGTAACTATGCAGGGCGATACGGTGAATGTTTCGCATGGCCCGGTAGCGGGCTTTGTAGCCATCAAACACCTCGGAACCAATGGTGGCGGATGGTTTGGCGCTAACTCGGCCCATCCGCTGGAAAACCCCAACTATGTTACCTGGATGACGGAAATGGTAGCGCAGGTGCTTATTCCCATCGCCATGGTATTTGTTCTGGGCATGTTTATACAGCGAAGAAAATTTGCGATGGTCATCTTCGGGATTATGACCATTGGGATGATATGCCTGCTGATCCCTTCCATGCAACAGGAAATGGCTGGTAACCCTGCCATAGCCCACATGGGCATCCAACAGGCCACCGGGGCAATGGAAGGTAAAGAGGTGCGGTTTGGTGCTGCAGCTACAGGATACTGGAGCACGGTAACTACTATTATTTCCACCGGTTCTGTATGCGGCTGGCACGATAGTACCATGCCCATGACCGGCATGATGCAATTGCTGGGTATGATGCTGAACTGCTTCTATGGCGGTTGTGGCGTGGGTATCCTCAACTACTACATCTTTATTATTATCACCGTGTTTATATCGGGGCTCATGGTAGGCCGTACGCCTGAATTTATGGGCCATAAGCTGGAAGCGCGGGAAGTAAAGATAGCTGCCATTATTACGCTGCTGTCGCCATTCCTGATACTGGCAGGTACTGCTCTATCATCGTGGGTATTATCGCATCATCCGGATGCCAACTGGGCGGTGAAGCCATCGGCCTGGTTAAATAACCCCGGTTATCACGGTTTTTCTGAAATGCTGTATGAGTATACTTCTGCCAATGCCAATAATGGTTCTGGTTTTGAAGGTTTGGGAGATGGAAACGTTTTCTGGAATGTATCTACCGGCTTTGTGCTGATCCTGGGCAGGTTCCTGCCTATTATCGGGCCGGTGGCTATTGCCGGGCTGATGGCTTCCAAGAAATATATACCTGAATCTGCCGGTACGCTGAAAACAGATTCACTCACTTTTGGGGCGATGACCTTTGCGGTGATCATTATCCTCACTGCCTTGTCTTATTTCCCGGCACTGGCACTGGGTCCGATCGCTGAGTATTTTTCCCTGTAATTTTTTAATGACTGACTACCATGAAGCATGATAATAAATTGTTTCCGAAAGAACTGGTGATGGAAAGCCTGAAGCAGTGTTTCGTAAAACTGAACCCGAAATTAATGATCAAAAACCCGGTGATGTTCACCGTGGAAATAGGCACTGCCGTAATGTTGATAGTAGCGCTGTACGCGATGTTTACCGGCAATAAGGAACAAGGCAGCGCAGTATATAACGCGGCAATATTTGTGATACTGTTCCTTACCGTGTTATTCGCCAACTTCGCGGAAGCCATTGCAGAAGCGCGTGGTAAAGCGCAGGCGGAAAGCCTGCGTAAAACAAGGGAAGAAACGCCTGCAAAAAAGGTGGAACTGGTGGGGGAGATCTTCACTAATGAAATAAAAATTGTTTCTTCCTCTTCCCTGCGTAAAGGCGACATCTTTGTATGCGACCCGGGCGACATTATTCCTGCCGACGGGGAAATAGTACAGGGGTTAGCCAGCATCGACGAATCGGCCATCACCGGTGAAAGTGCGCCGGTGATCCGGGAAGCCGGCGGCGATAAATCCAGTGTGGTAGGCGGTACCAAAGTATTGTCCGACCATATTAAAGTAAGGGTAAGCACCGAACCCGGGGAATCTTTCCTTGATAAAATGATTGCCCTCGTAGAAGGCGCCAGCAGGCAGAAAACGCCTAATGAAATCGCATTAACGATCCTGCTGGCCAGCTTTACCCTGGTGTTTATTATTGTATGCGTAACGCTGAAACCATTTGCCGACTATGCGCAAACGCCTATCACCATTGCCGCCTTTATCTCGTTGTTTGTATGTCTCATTCCTACTACTATCGGTGGTTTATTATCTGCCATCGGTATTGCAGGAATGGACCGTGCCCTGCGTGCCAATGTGATCACCAAATCAGGGAAAGCCGTGGAAACTGCCGGCGATATAGATGTGCTGCTACTGGATAAAACCGGTACCATCACCATCGGCAACCGTAAGGCCACTAATTTTTATGCTACCAATGGCACTTCCACTGCAGAATTTATCCGCCTCTGCGCACTCAGCTCATTGTCCGATGAAACGCCGGAAGGCAAATCCATCGTGGAGCTGGCGGGCAAGGAAGTGGTTAGTACATTATCTGTAAGCGGCGCCAGCCTGGTGAAATTCACCGCAGAAACACGCAGCAGCGGTATAGACCTGCCCGATGGCAGCCGTATCCGCAAAGGCGCTTATGATGCCATCCGCCGGCTGGCTGAAAAAGAAGGATTTACTTTTCCCGCAGAAACACTGGCTAAAGTAGAATCTATTTCAAAAGACGGTGGTACACCGCTGGTAGTGGCGCTCAACAGCAAGGTACAAGGTGTTATAGAACTGCAGGATATCATTAAACCGGGTATCAGCGAACGTTTCGACCGCCTGCGTAAAATGGGTGTGAAAACGGTGATGGTAACCGGCGATAACCCGCTTACTGCCAGATATATTGCCACCAAAGCCGGTGTGGACGACTTCATCGCGGAAGCCAAACCGGAAGATAAAATGAGTTATATCCGTAAGGAACAAAATGAAGGCCGTCTTGTAGCCATGATGGGCGACGGTACCAACGATGCTCCTGCCCTGGCCCAGGCCGATGTAGGCGTGGCCATGAACAGCGGTACACAGGCGGCCAAGGAAGCGGGTAACATGGTGGACCTGGATAACGATCCTACCAAGCTGATTGAAATTGTGGAAATCGGTAAGCAGTTGCTGATGACGCGTGGTACGCTTACCACCTTCTCTATCGCCAACGATGTGGCAAAATATTTCGCTATCGTTCCTGCGTTGTTTGTGGCGTCTATACCGGCATTGCAGGGCATCAATATCATGAAACTGCACAGCCCTGAAACGGCTATCCTGAGCGCGGTGATATTCAACGCTATCATTATCCCGATGCTGATCCCGCTGGCTTTACGCGGGGTGGCTTACAAGCCTATCGGCGCCAGTGCATTGCTTCGCCGCAACCTGCTGATCTATGGCGTTGGCGGTATCATTGCGCCTTTCATCGGTATCAAACTGATTGATATGCTGATAGCGCTTTTCATGTAATTATAAACTGATAAAATTTAAAGAGATGAAAAAATATCTTTGGCCTTCCGTAAAACTCACCTTATTACTCGTGGTATTACTGGGGGGATTATACCCGCTGTTCATTGCCGGTGTGGCCAAAATGGCTCCCGGCGCCGGCGATGGCATCAAGGTAACGCATAACGGAAGAGTGGTGGGTTATGAAAATATAGCACAGAAATTCAGTGACGATAAATATTTCCAGCCACGTCCTTCTACAGTGGATTATAACGCCGCCGGTTCCGGTGGTTCCAATAAAGCAGCCGGCAACCCGGATTACCTGAAAACAGTGCAGGAAAGGATTGACTCTTTCATGGTGCACAACCCCGATATTAAAAAAGAGAACATTCCTGCGGAACTGGTTACCGCCTCTGCCAGCGGGTTAGACCCACACCTCACTCCTGCAGCGGCCTATGTGCAGGTACCGCGCGTAGCTAAGCTAAGAGGTATCCCTGCCGGTAAGCTGCAGCAACTGATCGATGCCAATACCAGGGGGCCTTTAATGGGGCTGTTTGGTTTATCTACTGTTAACGTATTAAAATTAAACATAGCGCTCGATGATATGAAGTAGGGCGCAGTCCTTTTATTCCTTTAACCTGTGAATGTCTTGTGAAAAACCTCTTGCCTGGTAATCTGCGGCAGCAGGTTACCAGTGATTCAACTCACACGAACCTATATATTTAAGATGAAGAAAATTTTATTACTGGCCGGGGCCCTGGCAGCTGGCATTACTATGTTTGCCCAGGATGCTCCGCCACAGGAAAAAGAGAAAGGAAAAGTAACCTTTTCCGGCTATGCCGAAGCGTATTACAGCTATGACCTGAATAACCCGGATAACCATACAAAGCCCGGGTTCCTGTACAACTATAACCGTCATAATGAATTAAACCTTAACCTGGCGATGGTGAAAGCCGCCTATACATCAAACAGGGTCCGGGCTAACGTAGCACTGATGGCAGGCACTTATCCGCAATACAACCTGGCCGCAGAACCTACCCTCATGCAATATGTATACGAAGCCAATGCAGGTATCCGTGTTGGTAAAAATGTTTGGATTGATGCGGGGGTAATGCCGGCGCATATCGGTTTTGAAAGCGCTGTAGGGAAAGATTGCCCTACTCTTACCCGCAGCATCCTGGCGGAAAATTCACCGTATTACGAAACCGGCGCTAAAGTAACGTGGACGCCCAACGACAAATGGTCGTTTGCCGCCATGTACCTGAACGGATGGCAAAGGATCAAAAAAGTGGAGGGCAACCAAACCCCTTCTTTTGGTACACAGATCACCTTTAAGCCAACGGCAAAAATATTGCTCAACTGGAGCACTTATATCGGTAATGATCTCCCCGACAGTATACGCCAGATGCGCTACTTTAATAATGTTTATGGTACCTTTAGTATAACAGATAAATTCAGCCTCATTGCAGGATTCGACTACGGACTGCAGCAAAAGGCCAAAGGATCACCGGACTTCAACAGCTGGTATAGTCCTGTTGTAATTGCCAGGTATGCATTTACAGATAAATTTACAATGGCAGGTCGCGTGGAACACTACAACGATCAGAACGGTGTTATTATCAGTACCGGTACACCGGACGGCTTTCAAACTACCGGTTACTCGCTTAACCTTGATTTTACGCCGGTAAATAACGTGATGTTCCGGTTGGAAGGCAGAACATTCGACGGAAAGGATAAAACATTCATGAAAGGAACAACGCTGAAAAATACCAATACTGCTATCACGGCTTCATTGGCAGTATGGTTCTAATAAAATAATAATGACAGAAGAAGAACACTCCGTACAACAGTTTCTTAACCTGGCTAATCGTGCCGGCAGGGGGAAGTTCAAGATCTATATCGGTATGAGCGCCGGTGTAGGTAAAACCTACCGCATGTTGCAGGAAGCGCATACCATGTTAAGAAACGGGGTGAATATCCAGATCGGCTACATCGAAACCCATGGGCGTGCGGAAACGCATGCCCTGCTGGATGGCCTGCCACAGATACCCCGCAGGCAGGTATTCTATAAAGGGAAAATGCTGGAAGAAATGGATCTTTCTACCATCCTGCTCCTGGCGCCCGATTGGGTAGTGGTAGATGAACTGGCCCACAGCAATATTCCCGGCTCCAAAAATGAAAAACGCTGGCAGGATGTGGTAGACCTGTTGAATGCAGGGATCAATGTTATTTCTGCGGTAAACATCCAGCATATTGAAAGCATTAACCAGGAAGTAAAATCCATCACCGGTGTGGAAGTACAGGAGCGTGTTCCCGACCTGGTACTGCAAATGGCCGATGAAGTAGTGAACATCGACCTCACCGCCGGTGAACTGATCACCCGCCTGAAAGAAGGAAAGATCTATGACCGTTCCAAAGTAGAGAATGCCCTGAGTAATTTTTTCCAGGAAGATAAGATCCTGCAGTTGCGGGAGCTGGCACTGAAAGAAGTAACCACACAGGTGGAAAGAAAAGTGGAGATACAGATTCCGCGTAACCTGCAGATGCGCCACGAAAGCTTCCTGGCCTGTATTTCCACCAACGATGAAGTGGCCCGGAAAGTGATCCGTAAAACGGCGCGGTTGGCAGCTTATTATCACGCCGACTGGTTTGTATTATACGTGCAAACCCCTGGCGAGAGCGCCGATAAAATAGCACTGGCTGCCCAACGCCATCTTATTAATAACCTGAAACTCGCTACAGAACTCGGTGCAGAGGTAATCCGGGAGCATAACGCCAAAGTATCGGAAGCTATTATTAACATTGCATTACAGAAACGGGTCACCACTATTTGTATGGGGAAACCACATATCAGTCTTTTCCGTATCATTTTGCGGACCAACCTGTTTAACCAATTGTTGAAAACGCTTTCTTCCAACGATATCGATATTATTATATTATCATGAGTACGTTCAGA
>NZ_DATMTE010000376.1:0-12703 GCF_035564935.1 Chitinophaga sp.
TAAAAATCAGCGTAATCAGCGTTCCAAGACAATTTAAAGCGCCGAAGGCGCTATCAGCAACAACCTGCTTCCTGTTCCTTGAAAGCTTCTCTCGGTTTCAGCCCGAGCAATTCGAACATCATATGGTCTTCTTCGAAGGAAGGGTTGCCTGTGGTGAGTAGTTTTTCGCCGGTGAAAATGGAGTTGGCGCCCGCCATAAAGCACAGGGCCTGGTCGGACATACTCATTTCCGCACGGCCGGCACTCAGGCGTACCATGGCTTTGGGCATGAGGATGCGGGTGGTGGCGATCATGCGTACCATATCCCAAAATTCCACTTTTGGCAGGTGCTCCAACGGTGTGCCTTTCACGCGGGTGAGCGCATTGATGGGTACGGAATCGGGGTGGGAAGGTAAGCTGCTGAGTGTCCACAGCATGGCAATACGGTCTTCATGCGATTCGCCTAAACCGATAATACCGCCGCAGCATACACTCACACCTGCTTTTCTCACATTTTCCAGTGTTTGTAAACGGTCGTCGTAAGTGCGGGTGGTGATAATTTCTTCGTAGTGGTCGCGGGAGGTATCGAGGTTATGATTATAGGCGAACAAGCCGGCATCGGCCAGTTTTTTGGCCTGTTCTTCATTCAGCATGCCTAAGGTGCAGCATACTTCCATGCCCAGTTCATTTACGCCTTTTACCATGTCCAGTACACGGTCAAAATCGCGGTTGTCGCGTACTTCGCGCCATGCAGCGCCCATGCAGAAACGGGTGGAACCGGCATCCTTTGCTTTTTGTGCATAACTCATCACGTCCTCTTTTTTCAGGAGGCCATGTACATTGATGTCAGTATTATATCTGGCAGCCTGGGGGCAATAAGCGCAATCTTCAGGGCATCCGCCTGTTTTGATGGATAAGAGGGTGCAAACCTGCACCTCTGCTGTATCCTGGTATTCACGGTGAATAGAAGCAGCACGGTACACTAATTCCAGCAAGGGAGTGTTGTAAATCGCTTTGATTTCTTCTAACGTCCAGTCATGACGGATCATAGATCTGATTTTGTTTGAACAGCAAACGTAGCAAATTATTATGAAATACAACTACCAATTACAGGAGCGTAATGGAAGGAAATTTGATTATTCTGTTGAAATACATTTAATTGCGGAACTCAATTTAAATAACCAGCATCCAGAAAACCACTTCTATGAAACATTTCCCCGGGGGCAGCAGGCTGTCCGTACTTTTTCTTTTTGCCGCCATGGCATTTTCCAGTTGCAGTAAGAATGATGATGACCCGGTTGTACCGCCACCACCCGAGTACACGCTGGATCAGCTCTACAACCAGGCTGTTGATGACGCTATGATCGCAGACAGCAGCGAAATCAGCACGGCACTATGGCCCATCACCCCGGATAACCCGGACCTGCAATGGAAAACCATCAATGGCCAGCAGTATGTTTTAATGGGTACCTTTATGCGCTACCCGGGAAGCTACCCGGCAGGAGACTCCATCAACACCGTTTGGGGCGAATCCTGGCTGTTTATTCCCAAACAAATGAAGGACCGCATAGGGCCCTCGTTTACGGCTACTTCAGATACCATTCAGCGTATCTGCCAGTTACTGGGACTTCCACCGGTGAATGAAAAAACAAATACCCATATCGCTACCATGTGGGTAAGCGCCTCCAGGTTGTACCGGCCGGCCGGTAATCCTGCCATCACTACCAAAACCACCGGTGCGGTGCCTGTTAGCGGCGTATCGCCGGAGTTTTCCACCTGGTTTAACAACTACATCATCTTCGCTTATTACCGCCCGTTAACATCGGCCACTGATGCCCACTACCCCTGGACAAGGATGGGCTATACCTACGACTGGGCGCCGGGCGCCGGCAAGGTAGGGTTGAGCGAATACGTAATGCAGGCCAGCTCCGGCGCCTGGGTGGAGAAGGTGAACAGGGCGGCAGACTTCTTTAAGAACTAATCGCCTTCGGCGATGGAAATTGTCTTGGAACGCTGATTAAACTGATTTCGCTGATTTGATTTTGTAATGATTTAAAATGATTTGGGGAGATTTTGGCGAAAGTATCCGCTTAAATCTCCCCAAATCATTTAAATCCAAAGTAATCAAATCAGCGAAATCAGCGAAATCAGTTTAATCAGCGTTCCAAGACAATCGCCGAAGGCGATCCCCTACAAATACTGGAAGTTCGTTTTCGGCGTAATGCTCAGTAATGTCTGGTAAATCAGCTGGATGGTGTTTTCAATATCGTCTTTCTTTACCATTTCCACGGTGGTGTGCATATAACGTAATGGTAAACTGATGAGTGCTGAAGGGGTGCCATCGTTGCTGTATGCGAAAGCGTCGGTATCGGTACCGGTACTGCGGCTTACGGCGTGCAGCTGGTGCGGGATATCGTTCTTTTTGGCAGTTTTGATGATGAGATCACGGAGGATATTATGCACTGCAGGACCATACGTGATGCTGGGACCGCCGCCGCATTTTATTTCTCCTTCAATATTTTTGTTGATCATCGGGGTAGTGGTATCATGGGTTACATCCGTGATGATGGCCACATTGGGCTTAATGCGCTTGGCAATCATTTCTGCGCCGCGTAAACCCACTTCTTCCTGCACGGCATTTACGATATAAAGACCGAAAGGTAACTGCTGTTTCTTTTCTTTAAGCAGGCGGGCTACTTCCGCGATCATAAAACCGCCGATACGGTTATCGATAGCGCGGCAGATGTAGTAGTCGTAGTTCAGCTCTTCAAAACCATCTTCAAAAGTACATACGCAACCCACGTGTATGCCCAGTTCCTCTACTTCTTTGCGGGAGCGTGCGCCGCAATCGAGGAAAATATTTTCCACCTTTGGCTGTGGCTCTTTCCCATCGCCGCTGCGGATGCGGGTGTGTATGGCCGGCCAGCCGAATACCGCTTTAACAGTTCCTTTTTCAGTATGAATGTTTACTCTTTTAGAAGGGGCGATCTGCTGATCGGAGCCGCCATTACGGATTACATAGATCAGCCCTTCCGGGGAGATATAGTTTACAAACCAGGAGATTTCATCGGCATGGGCTTCTATCACCACTTTAAATTCCGCTTTGGGATTGATCACACCCACTGCTGATCCGTATGCGTCTACAAAATATTCGTCGATGTAAGGAGTCAGGTATTTCAGCCAGAGCTTCTGTCCTTCTTTCTCAAAACCGGTAGGAGACGGGTTATTCAGGTAGTTTTCGAGGAATGCCAGTGATTCCTTGTTGAATATTGATTTCTGCTTTTTAGACATAATATTTCCAGATTGTGACGTGGCAAATGTAAGGAAAACAGGGGATTGTGCTGCTTTGTGTTAAACGATCATGAGATGCAGTACGGCCGACAGCGCCATGAATCCATCCAGTACAAAGTAGAAAAGGTAATCGGAACTGGTGTGCTGCGCTTTGCGGGTAATGAGTGCAGTAGCTATTACCGGCGCGAGCAGTGTAACGATGGCAGGCAGTGAAATGTAAGGCCACATTAAGCCGGCGCTCAGGGCGGCTATTACCAGGGACCCGTAATAAAGCCGCATCAGGTTTTTCCCGTTCAGGGCAGTGATGAGGCTGCGGATACCTTCTTTTTTATCCGACTCCAGGTCGCGGTAATCAAACAGGATACAGATGGCATAAATGAGGCCGAAGCGATGTATGGTAAGGCACACCAGTGGTTCCACAGCTGCATTGCCTGCTACCAGCGCCGGTAGCACGGTGGTTACGTAGGTCCATACAAAGGTGAGGAACAGCGTTTTACCGATAGCTATTTTGCTGAGCCACCTGAAGGCTTTGTGTGGTACTTTAGGCGCCGAATACAAAAAAGTGAGCACGGCGCTGCCGCTCAGTACCAGCCAGTGTTCCCGTAGTTGCCAGAAGAACCATAAAGAACCGGCCAGTCCTACGCCGCATAAAATCAGCATCAGGGTACGGTGACGGTTACCCCAAAGTATCCTTTCCGAGGCCGAATAGGCGCCGGGAGTAAGGTACCAGTGGAAATTGTAGCTGCAGATAGTGGAGAAGAAAACAAAAAGGTAAAAGGTGTTTTGCGGGTAATGGAGCGCCAGCAATTGGTTGGTTTGCCAGATCATCAGGATGGCGCACCCGGAAATATAAACGGAGGTAAATAGAATAAGATTAAAAAGGCTGCGGAACATATATTTAGCTTTTAGCATGCCGCCTTTTGGTAATACAGGTTCCAAAAGGCGGCCGCCATTTGCTACAAAGGTATATTGCCATGTTTTTTTCGCGGCATATTTACCACTTTATTTTCAAGCATTTTGAAAGCCTTGATCAGTTTGATACGGGTCATCTCCGGTCTGATCACTTCGTCGATATAGCCCTTCTCTGCTGCCAGGTAAGGGTTGGCGAACCTTTCCGTATAATCGGTCACCAGTTCATTCATACGGGCTTCAGGGTCGGGAGAGGCGTCAATTTCTCTTTTGAAGATGATTTCCACGGCTCCTTTGGCGCCCATTACAGCGATTTCGGCTTGTGGGAAAGCGAAGTTAAGATCTGCCCCGATGTGTTTGGAGTTCATTACGCAGTAAGCGCCGCCGTAGGCTTTGCGGGTGGTAACGGTGAGCTTGGGCACCGTGGCTTCGCTGAGTGCATACAGTAATTTGGCGCCGTTGGTAATGATACCGTTCCATTCCTGGTCTGTGCCGGGCAGGAAACCGGGTACGTCTACCAGTACCAGCAGGGGAACATTGAACGCATCGCAGAAGCGGGTAAAGCGGGCGCCTTTCACGGAAGCATGGATGTCCAGCACACCGGCCAGGTGAGCCGGCTGGTTGGCTACTATACCGATGCTTCTGCCGGCAATGCGGGCAAAGCCTACGATCATGTTTTCCGCAAAATTTTTATGTACTTCAAAGAAGCTGCCGGCGTCGGTGATCTGTTCGATCGCTTCTTTCATATCATATGGCTGGTTGGGATGATCGGGGATCAGCGTGTTAAGGGCCTCCCTGGTTTCATTGCCCGTCTCGTAAGGGTATACCGGCGCTGTTTCCTCACAGTTTTGCGGTATATAGCTCAGGAGCTGTTTGATATACTGGATACATTCTATTTCATTGGCGCAGGCAAAATGGGTTACGCCGCTTTTGGAGGCATGCGTTTGG
Organism: Chitinophaga sp.; assembly: GCF_035564935.1. Taxonomy (GTDB): domain Bacteria; phylum Bacteroidota; class Bacteroidia; order Chitinophagales; family Chitinophagaceae; genus Chitinophaga. Next base: position 5,128 of record NZ_DATMTE010000376.1, read on the forward strand.
GCGCCGCCCAGTTCTTCTGAAGTTACTTCCTCATGGGTAACGGTTTTTACTACGTTAGGCCCGGTCACAAACATATAGGAGGTTTGCTCCACCATCATAATGAAGTCGGTGATGGCGGGAGAATATACGGCGCCGCCGGCGCAGGGGCCCATAATAGCGGAGATCTGTGGGATCACGCCGGAAGCCCTGGTGTTGCGGTAAAAGATATCGGCATAGCCGCCAAGACTCACCACGCCTTCCTGGATGCGTGCGCCGCCGCTATCGTTCAGGCCAATAAGGGGGGCGCCGTTTTCCATAGCCAGGTCCATGATCTTGCAGATCTTACGGGCATGTGGTTCGGATAAACTACCGCCATATACGGTGAAGTCCTGTGAAAAAACATAAGTGAGCCGGCCGTGGATGGTGCCGTAACCCGTTACTACGCCGTCGCCGAGAAACTGTTCCTGGTCGGCGGTAAGTCCGCGGTTGCGGTTGGTGACCAGCATATCCAGTTCTTCAAACGAGCCCTCGTCCATCAGCAGCTGTATCCTTTCGCGGGCAGTGAGCTTACCTTTTTTATGCTGGGAAGCAATACGTACATCTCCTCCGCCAAGCATTGCTTCGGCGATCTTTGCCTGTAGTTCTTCTAGTTTATCCATATGCTAAAAATCAAGAGTAAAGCTAAAAATAAAAGGATCCCTTTTGGAAAAGGAATCCTTAAATGTATGATATTTTGGAATGTAAATGTTTGTCAGGGAATGTTGTAAGGTATTTTCGGGGTAGCGATGGTATCGCTGAAATTCCCGGCGTTATCGCGGATGAATATCAGGAAATGGATACTGTCGTTCAGGCTCTGGTAAGTTCTGAAGTCCTGGGTTTCAAGCAGGATAGCTACTTCTGCTTTTACGCTATTCCCCCTGTTGGCGCCGATTTCAGGCATACGTCTTACAATGTAGAAGGTGTCCTGGATCTTGGTATCATAAATGGGGGCTATCTGCAAGGTATCTTCTATATCGCCGTCTCCGTCCTGTACATTGAGCGTAACGAACATGTCCTGGATACCGACCGACACGCTGTCCACCGAATATCCTTTAAAGCTGAGAATAGGCTTGGTGCCTATTTTATCCTTTTTACAGGCATAAAATAACCCGGCCAGCAGGAACAAAAACAGAATCTTCTTCATAAAACAAACCTACATTAATTTAGGAAATATACAAATATTCAGTTATCGCCATCCATCTATACCAAAACGTTTTTTTATAACAATTGTTACTTACTGCTGGTAGATTTATTCTTCTCCCTAACTTTGTGCGATTTTAAACTGAGCTTTATATGACCGCCGTATCACCGGAATATATATTTTCATTAACCGAAAGTGGGCTGGAAGCCGCTGCTCTTGAGCTGTTTCAGTACCAGTACCGGGAAAATGACCTGTACAGGGCCTATACGGATGCCCTGCGCATCCGGCCTGCATCGGTGAAAAGCATTCTTGAAATTCCCTATCTCCCCATACAGTTTTTCAAATCACACACCGTGGTATGCGGACAATTTACCCCTGAACTGATCTTCGAAAGCAGCGGTACCACCCAAACGGTGAACAGCCGTCACCTGGTGAAGCATTCTGCTATCTATACCCAAAGCTTTATGACCGCTTTTGAGCGGTTTTACGGCCCGGTAAGCGATTACGTAGTGGTGGGGCTGTTACCTTCCTACCTGGAGCGGCAGCATTCCTCGCTGGTACGCATGGTGCAGGAAATGACCATCCGCAGCGGGCATGAAGAAAGCGGTTTTTATTTATACGAGCATGATAAGTTGTTCCGGCAGTTACAGGCACTGGAAGCGCGGGGGCAAAAGGTGTTACTGATCGGCGTTACCTTCGGGCTCCTGGATTTTGCGGAGCAGTATACCCTTTCCCTGAAAAATACCATTGTTATGGAAACGGGGGGAATGAAGGGAAGAAGGGAAGAATGGACCCGCGAAGAAGTGCATGCCTTCCTGAAAGAACGGTTGGGAGCCACCTGCATCCATGCGGAATACGGTATGACGGAACTGTTATCGCAGGCTTATTCCAGGTGCGATGGGCTGTTTGAAACGCCTCCCTGGATGAAAGTACTGCTGCGGGATGAAAACGACCCTTTCCAGCTCTCTGCCGGCAAAGGGGCTGGCGTAATGAACGTTATTGACCTTGCCAATATTTACTCCTGTGCATTCATTGCCACAGACGATATTGGCCGTATGCATGCCGATGGCCGGTTTGAAGTACTGGGCCGCCTGGATAATTCCGCGCTCAGGGGATGTAGCCTGATGGTTAGTTAGTGTATTTAATTTTGTAATATGTTATTCGTCCATTGCGGCGAGATGCAGGAGCGCCGGTAATTTCCCCGGGTCATGCATAATGGTGGAAAGCGACGACATATACGGGAAGGAGTGATGGTCCATCCCGAATTTACTCAGCAGGTATACATCCAGTTGTTCCGGGGAGGTATGTCCCTGTATATAATCGCCGAGGTAAAAGAGGAAGCGTTGTCTTTCCTTTTCAGACAATAATACCAGCGCTACTTTGTCTTTCAGGCTATTGTGCTGGCCCGACCGGAAAATCTTCAGCGCCTGTTTATAATGCGCTATTGTCATTTCTCCTGCGGAAGCAGGCAGTAATTGTGTACAGAAATAATCTACCGCTATATCATCAAAGAAGCCGGCTCCTTCATCCACATCTGGCTCATTGTGCCAGGTGGCCCATTGGATCAGCTGTTCCACGGTGATATAACCGGTAAGCATTGCTTCCAGTTGGTGCATAACTCCTTCACGGGTAGGGGTGGTGTCTGAAGCATGGGAAATAGCAGCTACGATATCCTGGTAATAATGTTCGTTGATTTCACTGGCAGTTTGGAACAGCAGCCTGCTCACTTCAGTGTTTGAATCTTCTCCGGCCTTTTGTTGCAATGGCGATACACCGCGTAATTCATCTATTACTTCCTGTCTTGTTTTCGTACCACGTAAATATGCCTTCAATAAGGTTACAAAGTAAAGGGACGTTACAGGCGACATTTCATTTTTCATGGGCCGAGTATTTCATATTTCATTGGGTACAGGTCAAAAATAGGATAAAATGCTGAATAGTAGACAAGGGTTTCCCGCCATTTACCATCCTGTCCTTGCCGGTTATCCGCCTTTAACATTTTTTTGGGTTGCCGGGAAAACTAAAACAGGTAAATTTCCGTAAGCTTTCTACTACATAGGCAAAATCACGATATGCGGGCAGAAGCTTTTCATACAACGGTATCATCATCATCAATGACAACCTGTAATCCAAAAGAATGGGTGAAGTTATACGCAGAAGATTTGTTTAAATTTGCGTGTAGCAAAGTATCAGATACGGAACTGGCACAGGACCTGGTACAGGATACTTTCCTTAGCGGGCTGCAGGCCATGGCAACTTTCCGGGGCGATAGCAGTGAAAAAACCTGGCTGACCGCCATCCTGAAAAATAAAATAACAGACCATTACCGTAAATCCGGTAAAATTGTTTTAACATTAGATAGTATAACGGCGCACGGCAACGATCCTGATCCACACCATATCTACTTTAACGAAAAAGGACACTGGCGCCGGGAAATGGCCCCCAAAGCCTGGAAACAGGATAGCAACGACCCATCAGAACAGGGAGAATTTTTCCGGATCTTACGTACCTGTATGGCTAAACTGAGCGGCATAGGAAAAACCATCTTTCAGCAGAAATATTTAGAGGAAAAAAAATCGGCAGACATCTGTAAGGATATGGCCATTACTACGTCTAACTACTGGGTTATTATTCACCGGGCCAAATTACAATTAAGGGCCTGCCTGGAAAAAAACTGGTTCAGTAACTGACATGGAACATCACTTACATACTTTAATGCCTTGTTGTAAGGAAGCTACCCTGCTGGTGGAAAAGCAGCTGCAACAACCGTTGACCAGGCGGCAGCGTATAGGATTGCGGTTTCACCTGTTACTTTGCCGTTTCTGCCGGCGGTATGCGAAACAGAGCAGGGCCATAGACAAGCACCTGCAACAAATGGCGGCGGAAAACGCAGCATTGGATGAATCCGTGAAACGCCAGTGGGAAGTGCTGATAGCAGCGGAACTGGAAAAATAACCGAACTGCCTGTAAGGATTCTTTAATCACCACGTCTACCTCTCAAATACATATTTTTTCACCAGTTTTTTAAATTTAAAAAGATGAAAAACAACAATCCTATCAGCAAAAAAGTACTGTTTTCCGGCTCTCTTGTTGCCGGTGCTATCCTTGGTATGGCTGCATTACAGGTAACTGCAACACCCGTAGGTTATACTGACCTGGGCTCCGGCGCCGCGGTGAGAAACGCATTAACCGGCGCTTCCGGCAATACTGCCAACGCTATTGAACTGGCTTGCGGCGCCAAAAAAGACAGCGCTACTGCCGGTAAGTCAAAAGAAGGCAAATGCGGCCAGGGTAAATGCGGTGAAGGCAAATGTGGTGATAAAAAAGGCAAGAAAGGAGATAAGCACAAAAAGGACACCTCCAAATCCGGTAATTAATTTCCAGATAAAGTAAAGACCGGTGAGGTACGCACAAGCCGGTCTTTGCTTTTATCTTAACCTCCTAAAACGTATAGTCATGGTAGGTGTAGGTTTTCGCAGGGAATTTGCGGAAGAAATGATCAGCGGCGAGCATATCCGGCCCGACTTTATAGAGTTTGCGCCCGAAAACTGGATGAACATCGGCGGATACTGGAAGAAGGTATTGCACCGCGTGGTAGAAAAATATCCCGTATTGTGTCACGGCCTCTCCCTGTCTATCGGCAGCCCCGAGGCACTGGACAAATCGTTCCTGCAATATGTGAAAACATTTCTCAGGGAGTATAAAGTGCAGATCTATTCCGAGCATCTCAGCTATTCCAAATGTGACAATGCACATATGTACGACCTGCTGCCCATCCCTTTCCGGATGGATGCTGTAAAGCATATTGCCGGCCGCATACAACAGGTGCAGGATTACCTGCAACGGCCACTGGTAATGGAAATTGTATCTTATTACACACCGGTTGCCGCAGAGATGAGCGAAGTGGACTTTATTAATGAAGTGGTAAAGCAATCCGGTTGCCAGCTGCTGCTGGATGTGAACAACATTTATGTAAATGCTTTTAATCACCGGTACGATGCCAAAGCATTTATACAACAACTGCCCCTCGATAAAGTAGCCTATATACATATGGCAGGTCATGAGCAGGTAGCCCCGGACCTTATCATTGATACCCATGGGGAGCCAATCATAGACCCGGTGTACGACCTGTTTGAGTGGACCATCCAACGCCTGCACCCGGTACCGGTTTTACTGGAAAGGGATTTTAATATCCCCGAAATGGCGGAGCTGCAGGGCGAGTTAACGAAACTGAAAAATATTTGTCATAAACAATGGAATTTGAAAGATGAACTTGTTGCCTGACACCTATCATATCCAGCAAACTTTTTCTGCCTACTGCAGAACCGGTGAAAAAGTAAAGCTGCCCGGCGTAAAGCCGCAGCGGCTGAAACACTACCGGCAGCTGGTATTTAACATGATCCATGATACCATGGAGAACGCCTTTCCCATTGCCTTTAAACATATTCCCACTACGAAGTGGAATAAAATGGTGAAGGAATTTTTTTCGAGGCATGCGTGCCAGTCGTACCAGGTATGGAAACTTCCCCTGGAGTTTTATACCTACGCAGTAGAGCATAACTGGGAAGAAACCTACGGTATTCCTTTCCTCAACGACCTCCTCGCTTTTGAATGGGCGGAGATGGAAGTGTATAATATGGAAGATATACCCGCGCCCGCTTACCGCCTTTCCGGCAACTGGTTGGAAACGCCGCTGGTACTGAATCCTGAATACAGGTTGTTATCATTCAGCTACCCCGTTCACCTGTTGGCAAAACCAAAGGAACTGCTGAAAAATAAGGGTGTTTATTTTGTGTTGCTGTTCCGCCACCCGGAAACGGGACATGTGCAATTCACGGATCTGTCGCCCTGGCTGGCTTTTCTTACCGAGCAACTGGCCCTGGGTATAACGGTGAGGGATATACTGGATTATGCGCCTGAACTGAATATAACGGAAACGGATACACTGGAGCAAGACTCCATTGCTTTTTTAAAGCACATGCAGGAACTGCATTTTGTGCTTGGTTTTCAATCATAACATATGCGCACCTACGCTGTAATAGCACGCCGTTTGCAGGCGTGGAAGGATATCCCGCTGCTGTTTATGCGGCTGGCGCTGGCTTATGGTTTTTACCTGCCGGCAAAAATGAAATGGAGCGATATGCACAGTATCGGCGATTGGTTTGTGCAGCTGCATATTCCTTTACCATATGTGAGCGCTTACCTGGTAGCCATCACGGAAGCGGCCGGTGTGTTGTTACTTACCCTGGGATTATGGGTACGCTATATTACGTTACCGTTAATGTTCAGCATGCTGGTGGCCATTGCCACTGTACATTGGAGCAATGGCTTTGAGGCAGGCGATAATGGGTTTGAAATCCCTTTGTATTATCTTATTATGTTGTTTACCCTGTTTATTTACGGTGGCGGAAAGATAGGGCTGGATTATTTCCTGGAGCATTCTTCCCCGCGATAACCCCGGTTTCCCGGAGAAAATCGTAATTTCAGCCCCGTTCTTAGTGATGACCATATGCAACTAGCCCGGGAAACGATAGGTAGCGAACTACAACGGTTTGAAGAAATTTTTCATGAAGCCATGCAAAGTGATGTACTGTTGCTGAACAGGATCATGGCAGACATTGCTTCCCATAAAGGGAAGCAGATGCGCCCGATGTTCGTGCTGCTGTGCGCCCGCTTGTGTGGCACTATTAACGATGGCAGTTACCGGGCAGCCTTGCTCGTGGAAATGCTGCATACCGCTTCCCTTGTACACGACGATATGGTGGACGACGCCATGAAACGCCGCAGTGCTTTTTCAGTAAACGCTCTCTGGAAAAATCGTGTATCCGTGATGGTGGGCGACCAGCTTTTCACCAAAGGCGTATTGCTGGCGCTGGATAATAATGATCCCGGGTTGCTGAAGATCTACGCTGCCGCTATCCGGCAAATGATAGAAGGAGAGCTTATCCAGATGACCAAGGCCAATAAACTGAGCTTTGAGGAGAAAGACTATTACGACCTTATAGACGCCAAAACCGCCTCTTTCCTGGCGGCAGCCTGTGCCGCCGGCGCTTCCTCCGCCTGTGATAACCCCGAAACCATACAGTTGCTGCACAACTTCGGGCAAAAAGTAGGGATGGCCTTCCAGCTGAAAGACGACCTGTTTGATTATGGAAAAACCGACATCGGTAAACCCACCGGCAATGATATCAAAGAAAAGAAAATAACGCTGCCGCTTATCTATACTGTTCAACATGCCAGCCCCGCACTGCGGAAAAAGATCCTCCATATTGTAAAGCATCAGCATACCGATAAAGACAAAGTGAATTTTGTAGTGGAAACAGTAAACCAATCCGGCGGGCTCGGTTAGGCCACTGAAAAAATGATAGCTTACCGCGATGAGGCGTTCCGGATACTCTTTACTTTTCCCCCTTCACC
>NZ_DATMTE010000377.1:0-2398 GCF_035564935.1 Chitinophaga sp.
TCCCGGAATCCTTCAAAAATCCAAAATGATCAAATCAAACAAATCAGCATAATCCTGAGTCAGACAACCTTTGCAGGCAAAAAAGCCCCGGCGTTAACCGGGGCCCTACTTCATTGATTGTTTATAGTTGTGTTAATTAGATAAACTAAACCTGATAGGAAGATTAAACTGTACTGCTACAAGCTGTTTGTTTTGTTCGCCCGGTTTCCATTTCGGCATGGCCTTAACCACCCTGATTGCTTCGTCTTCCAGGCCATACCCTTTTTTTGCACCTACTGTTTTAATATCTCGGATGCTGCCGTCTGTATTTACAATGAACTGTACAAAGGTAGTACCACTAACATTGGCTTTCTGTGCTTCCTGCGGGTAGCGGATATTTTTATTGAGATAGCGTGCCAGGGCCTCTTCACCTCCCGGGAATTGTGGTGGCTGTTCAACGAAGGTGAATACTTCATTGTTGTTGTCTGAAGGCCGGAAAGTAATGGTTTTTCCGGAGTTGGTGGGTGGTGGAGGTGTTTGTTTACCTGCATCGAGCACAAACCGGATGGGCAGGTTAAACTGTACAGCTACCGCTTTCCCCTGGTGTTTGCCCGGGATCCATTGCGGCATTGCGTTTACTACACGCAAACCTTCTTCAGCAAGACCAAAGCCCGGATTCTTTCCAATGGTATGCGCATCTTTGATATAACCTTTTTCGTCTACTACAAACTGAACGAAAACAATACCGGCTATACTTTTATCCACTGCAGCTTTAGGATACCGGATGTTTTTGGAAAGGTATTTTGCCAGCGCTTCCTCGCCTCCCTGGAAAGAAGGGGGCTGCTCTACGAAAGTGTAAACATTGTCTTTCGTTTTAGTGGCTTTTTTAACAGGCGTGGTGTCCGGAACAACTGCAGGTGCGGGAACAGTTGAAGTTGCAGGGGCAGGCGCAATGGAGGTAGTGGCGGTGAGCGCCGGAATGGCGGACGGGCGCTTATCGGCCACAAAAGCAAGGGAACAAAAAATGAACGCGGCCAGCGGCAGCACCATGATGCGCCGGAGGTAACTGAACCTGGGTGTATGGAATTGTGTCAGCATAAGGATTCTTCTTTTTATTGGCGGGTGAAAAAAGTCGTTCGTAATACTGAATTGTTTGCTTTGAAACGCCATCTGCAGGATGGTTTGGGCATAGCCGGCTATTTCTTCTCCCGCTGCTTTTTTATCGGCCAGGAACTCATGCACCAGTGCCAGTTCCCTTTTTATCAGGTGAAAGAACGGATTGATCCAGCACACGGCGGTTACCAGCTCCATGAAAAGTTTGTCTGTGCTGTGTTTCTCCTGCAGGTGTACCAGTTCGTGTTTGAATATTTGCTGCCCTTCGGGCGAATTAAGGGAGGTTTGATGATCCCAGAAAATATATTTGAAGAAAGAGAAGGGGGCTTTGATATCCTCGTTTTTCACAAACCGGTAAGGAGGAATGTCCTGTACCTGGCTGCGGCGGATGAGGCTTTTGATCCGGAAAACGCTTACCAGTATCCTTATCAGCAACAAGCCGATCACAATCATGTACAGTGTATTGAATATGGCGCCTGAGCTGATTCCCGGGTTAGCCGGCGGTATTACGGTTTCGCGGAGGTCCACAATACGTGCGGTGTACGACAGCACCCTGGATGATTCCTGTGCCTGCCCCGGTAGTGGGATCTGCAGTAGTGGCGTGAGCAGTGATATCAGGGTGATCAGCACCAGGTAGTACCGGTTCCACTGGTGGAAACGGTTATTGCGCAGGGCAATATGGTAGTAACCGTATAAAACGGCAGAACAGATGATCACTTTGGAAAGATAAATGAGCAGAACTGTCATGGCTAAGGTTTTTGGGCTGCTTTAATTTTTTGTACCAGTTTTTCCAGCTCAGCAATGCTCAGTTCTTTTTCTTTCACAAAAAAGGATACCATGTTACTGAAGGAACCGTCGAAATAGCCTTTTACAATGTTGTTCACCGTTTTGTGGCTGTAGGCATCTTTGGTAATAAGCGCAAAGTACTGGTGGGATTTGCCATAGGCTTTAAAGTCAACAAATCCTTTTTCAATCAGTATTTTAACCAGGGTGGATACAGTGTTGTAATGCGGTTTGGGTTCCGGCATTACTTCAATAATATCCTTTACGAATGCAGGGCCGGTTTCCCAGAGGGCCTGCATGATCTGTTCTTCTGCTTTGGTGAGCTGTTTCATATATCCTCTGTTATGAAAACCAAGTTAAAACTAATTAATTAGTTTAACAACTATTTTTTTAGTTTTAAAGAGATGGATATTTGCCATATTATCACAACGAGTTATTTTTTAATTAGTTATTTTTGTCCGCACAGACCGTAAAAAAACAGAAAGGACATGACGCCTGAACAACCTATTATACAATTAACAAA
>NZ_DATMTE010000378.1:0-12052 GCF_035564935.1 Chitinophaga sp.
GATTCAGGAAGGTAAGACGAAGAAGAGGACGCCTGTTATCCACGTTATCATTTTCAAACAGGCACTATTCCATTTAAACGCAGAAAGGTTAAATACTAATACCGGATAGCATCCGGCGGATAATGCTTTCCATAACTGTAGCATTAGGCGTTGAGGAAGAGAAATACCTGGAGAATAAATAATACAGCAATATTTATGAAAAGATTTCTACTTCTTCTGATACCTGTAATACTGCTGATCAACAGCTTTGATAGCAGCTATGCCTATGGCCAGTCCCCGGCTGTTGCCACCTGGGCGCTTACTTCAGATCAGCAGGCAACAACCGGCGGAAATATCACCGCTGCTGCACAGCTCCTGAATGGCCTGTCGCATTTCGATTATATTTCAGGCGGGGAACGCACCATTCCCCCTGCCGGATCCTGGCCGGCGCAATCCGCGCCAGACAGCGCCAGGTCCATGATATACCGGGTAACCCCGGCAACCGGCAACAGTATTACCATACAGGAAATCGGGATCTCCATCAGCTTTAACGGTTCCAGTGCGGCAAGGGTAAACCTGGCCTGGTCAACGGATAGTATCCACTTCACCGCCGTAACGCCCGACTTTGCCCTGGCCTCTTCTTCCGCACCAACCGCCTATACATTCGGCCAGCTGAATATCAATGTGCCCGCCGGCAGCACTTTGTACTTCAGGGTGTCTCCCTGGACCAGCAGCGCCATTACCGGTAAATACCTTGTTACAAAAAATATAATCATCAAAGGAACCACCAACCCGGTACCCGTAGCCACATGGCCCCTCACGGCCAACCAGCAGGCAACTGCCACCGGGAATATCACTGCCGGGGAACAAACACTCAGCAACCTGGCGGTAGATAATTATACCAACGGACAACAACTATTGCCCGCAACCGGCAGCTGGCCGGCGGCAACCGCGCCGGACAACAACAGGTATGCCCGGTTCACCGCTGCACCGCTTACAGGTAGTGCATTCAACGTAACAGATATCTCCCTGTCGCTGGCATTTGCCGCAGCCGGCGGGAAAGCCAGACTCTCCTGGTCGGTTAACGGTACCGACTATACGGAAATTGATACCACGCTGAATTTAACCACTACCGCTGCCGCATATACGTTGCACAACCTGGATATCACGGCGGCAACCGGGCAAACACTGTACCTGCGGCTGCTTCCCTGGAGCGCCACCGCACAGGGTAATATACCGCTCACCGTAAAAAATGTCACCCTGACAGGATACAGCTATGTAGTGCCAGCCATCACCTGGGCGCTTACCATCGGCCAGGACGCTACTGTAACCGGCGATGTAACCGCCGCCGCACAATCGCTCACCGGCCTGAAAGTAAATAACTACATTTCCGGCAGCGGCGGGCAACGATTATTACCACCAGACAGCGCCTGGCCCGCGGAAACGGCGCCGGCCGCGGGAAGGTATATACAATACACCGCTTCCCCCGTAACCGGCAATAGCCTGCTGGTACAGCAGATCACCGTACCCCTGGCATTCAACTCATCAGCCTATGCACATGCAAGGATCTGCTGGTCGGCAAACGGCAGCACTTTTACCGACCTGGCAGAAAACCAGCCCCTGGTATCCGGTACTAACCCTACCGCCTATACGTTCAGCAACCTGAATATTGATATCCCGCAAGGCAAATCTTTATATCTCAGGGTATATCCCTGGACTACCAGCGCCATCACCGGTAAATACCTGGTAACAAAAAATGTAATGATCAGCGGCTCCACCTATCCTTTCCGGCAAATTGCCTTTCCCGGTGCAGAAGGCGCCGGCAGGTTTGCCAAAGGCGGCAGAGGAGGCAGCGTGTATTATGTTACCAATCTCAATAACTCCGGCGCCGGCAGTTTAAGGGACGCCGTCAGCCAGTCTAACCGTACCGTGATGTTCAAAGTTTCCGGAACCATATACCTGCTAAGCCCGATTGTAATTTTACAGGACAATATTACCATTGCCGGGCAAACCGCGCCCGGTGATGGTATTTGCCTGGCCAACTACGGCCTGGGCATCAGGGCCAATAACGTGATCATAAGGTATCTCAGAAGCCGCCCCGGCGACATTATCATCAACCCGGCAGATACCGCCAAAGCAGTGGATGCCATGTACAATAACTTTGGCAATCCCGTTACAAAGCCGTTCTCCAATATCATTGTAGACCACTGTTCCATGAGCTGGTCTACCGATGAAGCAGGATCATTTTATGCCATCTCCAATTTCACCCTGCAATGGTGTATGTTAAGCGAAAGCCTTTACCAATCCATTCATACAAAAGAAACGCCGCATGGCTACGGTGGCATCTGGGGCGGACAGCAATCCTCCTTTCACCACAACCTGCTGGCAAGCCATAGCAACCGGAATCCCCGCTTCTCCGGCAGCGCCAATACCGGCCAGCCCGAACTGGAGTATGTCGATTTCAGGAACAACGTAATCTATAACTGGGTGGGCTCTACCTACGGCGGCGCCGGCGGTCACCAGAATATGGTGAATAATTATTACAAACCCGGTCCCGCTACTACCGGCAGTACCTCCTGCGCTACCGCCAACAGGCGGCATCGTATCCTGTCGTATACTACTTACAGCGTATCCCTCGGCGGAGATACTATTCCCGGTGGAAAGTTCTACATAAAAGGCAACTATGTGCCCGGCTATCCGTGCGTGGAAGAACCCAACGATTCATCCGACAATAACTGGGTATACGGCGTCCATTCAGACAATCTCCCCGGCGGTGCGGAAGCGCTGGCAGCTGCAAGGGTAAATACTCCTTTCGCCTATAGCCCCGTTACCACGCAAACCGCTACTGACGCTTATACAGCTGTAACAGGCGGCGCCGGCGCTACTTTGCCAAGAAGGGATACGGTAGACCGCCGCATTGTAAGAGAAACACTTACCGGCACCGCCACCTTTGAGGATAGCAGCTACCAGGCTGCCGGCATGGGCCACCCCTCCGGGATCATTAACAGCCAGAACACCGTAGGCGGATGGCCCACCTTAACATCCACCACCTATCCCGATGATACAGATAACGATGGCTTGCCCAACTGGTGGGAGCTGCTAAACGGCAGCGACTCAACAGGCACCGCTGCCAATACCACGGGAAGTAACGGTTTTACCATGCTGGAAAATTATCTCAATGGTATCCAATCGCCCGATCAGCAGGTTGCCTTTACCCAGGCTGCCGCCAGCCGCGCCGGTGGCGATACCGTCAGCATCAGCTTTGATATCGACTGGGCTAAAGACCAGTTCCGTTTCGGCATCTATCGCTCTGCTGATAATACAACCTTCACAAAAATCAGCGAACTGCCATCAAACATCAACAAAACACACTACGCAACAACAGATGCCAGTGCGCCGCAACAAACACTTTACTATAAAATAGGCAGCTACAGGACCGATGGCCAGGGCGCCATCGTATACAGCAATACAGTTAGCATCGACAATACATTGCAGGCAAGGCAATCCGCAGATACCACCCTGCTCCGCTCCCTGCCCGCAAGCAACGGGATGGTAGTAAAAGAAATAAAAAAAGAAGGTCAGCTGATCATCTTCCCAAATCCTGTAACCAACAAACTGGTGGTACGCCATCCGCTGGTAAAAGGAAATGCCGGCATCTCCCTGTTTACGATCAGTGGATTAAGGGTAAAAACATTTGTGGTGGCGCCGGGTACTACAGAAACAAGGATCAATACAGGGGAACTGTTAAGTGGCTCCTACCTGCTGGTAATGGATCATGCAGGTACCAGGAGTGGATTGGTGTTCATAAAGCAGTAAGGAAACGATATTAATTTTCAAATGATTGTTATGATGGATAAGCAGAATTTCATGCAACCGCTGGCGCGAATTTTACTGGCCTGTGTAATGCTGTGTTTTACAACCGCGCTGTTTGCCCAGTCGCAGGAGATGACTATAACGGGAACCGTTACATCTGCAGCAGATAAAGTACCGCTCATAGGCGTAACCGTAAAAGTAAAAGGCGGCAAAGCTGCCGCCATCACCGATGAAAAAGGCCACTACCGGCTGAAGGCGCCTGCCACAACGGAGAAACTGGTGTTCACCTACACCGGTCACGCTGCAAAAGAAGTGTCCGTAAACAGCAGAACCACCATCGACGTAGTACTTGAAACAGAGATCCGTAATATCAACGACGTAGTGGTGGTAGGTTATGCTACCGTTAAAAGAAAAGATCTCACCGGCGCGGTATCGTCCGTTAATGCAAAAGAGCTGAAAGATATACCGGTTAACTCGGCTGCAGAAGCGCTCACCGGGCGGCTGGCAGGTGTGCAGATCACCTCCTCTGAAGGCAAGCCCGGCTCCGATTTTAATATCAGGATAAGAGGCGGCGGTTCCGTAACACAGGACAATTCCCCCTTATACATCATCGACGGTGTACAGGTGGAAGATGGTTTTTCCGGTATAGCGCCACAGGACATTGCCTCGGTAGATGTGCTGAAAGACGCCTCCGCTACCGCCATCTACGGCGCACGCGGCGCCAACGGCGTGGTGATCATCACTACCAAAACCGGTAAGGAAGGACGAACCGTGGTGAGTTACAACGGCATGATGGGCGTGCGTAAACTACCGGAACAACTGGATGTAATGGACCCTTACAATTTTGTATTGTACCAGTATGAACGAAGCCGGGGCCTCACTGCAGATAGTATCGCTTTTGATAACATGTATGGTTCCGACCTGGACAAATACAGGAACATCCCGGAAATAGACTGGCAGGATAATGTATTTGGCAGGAATGCACTGATGCAAACACATAATGCAGGTATTGCTGGCGGCACCCAAAATACAAGATATAATCTCAGCTATACCAATAACCAGGAAGAAGGAATTATGATCAACTCCGACCTGAAAAGGAACCTGGTCAATTTCAAATTTGATCATACCGCCAATAGTAAACTACGTATAGGATTCAACGTTAGGTACAGCGATGAAACTTCCAGCGGGGCCGGTTCATCCAATGAAGGCGCTTCTGCCTACAATGGGTTACGGCATACTATCAAATACCGGCCATTCGATCTTGATGGTACCAGCGCGGAAGAGGTGGATGATGTGGACTATTACAACGATACCAATGCAGGAAATGGTTTGGGAATCATTAACCCCGTGCTGCTGAACAATGCACAATACAGAAAAAAATACACTAAGATCCTCAATATCGGCGGTTATCTGAACTATACTTTAAACAAACACTTTTCTTTCAGAACAACCGTAGGATTTGACCGCAACAACCAGGAACAACGGGCTTTCGACGGCTCCGTTACTTCCAATTCCAGGTTAAACGGCGCCAACCTCCCGCTCATCAGCAATATTAACCTTAACCGCAACTCGTTCAATAATTCAAACGTATTTACCTACCGGAACAACGGTACTAAAGGGCATCATGTAAACGTACTGCTGGGAAATGAAATATATAATACTTCCAGCAATATGCTGGATAATGAACTGAGATATTTCCCGGCAGGTATCACACCTGAAAAAGCCTTTGGCCAGTTTAACCTGGGCACTACGGTGCCGCTGTTTCCCAAAACAACCATCGCCGAAAGCAGCCTGTTATCTTTCTTCACAAAAGTAAATTACGATTACCAGGATAAGTATCTCGCAAGCATCAGTTTACGCGCAGACGGCTCCTCCAAATTCGCACCGGATAAGCGATGGGGATACTTCCCTGCCGCTGCTTTATCATGGAGGATTTCCCAGGAGAATTTTATGAAAGATGTGTCATTCATATCCGACCTGAAACTACGACTCAGTTACGGGCTCGCAGGAAATAACCGTATTGCCGACTATTTATACCTGAATACCTATTTCGCCAACGCCCAGTATTCCCTGAATGAACAGATCATACCGGGATATGTAGCAAGCAGTCTTGCCAGCAAGGACCTGAAATGGGAAACCACCGTTTCCCGCAATGCCGGTCTGGATGCCGCTTTCTTTGGCAACCGGCTGCAATTCACGGCAGACGTATACCATAACAAGGTAAAAGATCTCCTCATACCTATACGCATCCCTACCAGCTCGGGTTATGCAGAACAATTGCAGAATGTAGGCACCACTTCCAACAAAGGAGTGGAACTGCAACTGAGCGGTACCATCATTCAAAAGAAAAACTTTAGCTGGACCTCCACTTTTAATATCGCGTTCAACAGGAACAAAGTAGAGGCGCTTTCAAGCCAACTGACACAGTTCTACAGAAATTCCGGGTTTGGTATTTCCGGGCAGCCGGCCGACTATATCGTAAGAACAGGAGAACCAGTGGGATCTATGTACGGCTTTGTGAACGATGGGTTTTACAAACTGGACGACTTTAACTACGATGCCTCCACGCAGATCTATACATTGAAAGAGGGCGTAACCGATGTGTCGGGTGTAATAGGCATAGCCCAGCCAGGATGGATGAAACTGAAAGACCTGAACGGCGACGGCATCATCGACGAAAATGATAAAACCATCATCGGGAACGCAAACCCCAAATATACAGGTGGTTTGAACCAGCAATTCGTTTACAAAAATTTTGACCTGAGCATTTTCCTGAATTTCGTAGTGGGCAACAGCATTCTGAACGCCAACAAAATTGAATTTACCAACGCCTATTCCCGTAATACCAATATGCTGGGAATTATGGAAGATCGCTGGCGCACGGTAGACGCAAGCGGGAAAGTAATGCAGCAGGTCATTACCGTTGGCGGTAAACAAGTGGTTACAGGCGCTTCCCCCGAACAACTGGCAGCGCTGAACGGCAATGCAAAAATATGGATGCCTATTTCCGGCGCAGGCGCTTTCTATCCTACTTCCTGGGCAGTAGAAGATGGCTCCTTCCTGCGGGTGAACAATGTTACCCTCGGGTATACCTTCCCGGCGCAGCAACTTGGTAAAATAAAGATCAGCAGCTTACGGATATACGTTACCGGCAACAACCTCGCCGTACTAACCGGTTATTCCGGATATGACCCCGAGGTAAATACCCGCCGGGCCACGCCTGTTACGCCTGGGGTAGACTACTCCGCATATCCGCGCAGCCGCTCATTCTTTTTTGGTATTAACCTTACATTATAAAGATTATGGAGAACATGAAAGCAAGGGAAAAATCGTATTACACCGCCTGGATGATAGTGCTCGTCCCGATATTAATGGGTACTGCTTCCTGCAAAAAATACCTCGACAAAGTGCCTCAATCGGCATTTGACGAACAATATGTTTTCGGTAGTGTGCCAAACGCAACAAGCGCCGTAATAGGCGCCTACGAACCATTATCCGGCACACAGGCGTATGGCAGCAGGCTTAGTTTGATGTATCCTTACGATACAGATGAAATGATAGGCGTTACCAATACCACAGCGCCGGACAACAGTTCCAGGGATCTTTCCCGCTACAACCTGCAGGCTACCAATGCGCAACTGGCAGGCCCATTCCAGCAGTTGTATATTGGCGTGGAACGCGCCAATATCTGTATCAAGAACATTCCTGCCATGGAACTGTACAGCAAAGGTACCGCTACTGAACAGGCAGAGCTGCGTCGCTTATACGGCGAATCACTTACCCTGAGAGCGCAGTATTACCTGGAACTCGTCAGGAACTGGGGAGATGTGCCTGCACCGTTTATACCTTCCATAGACCAGACTGACCTGTTCCTCGCAAAAACAGACAGGGACAGCATCTACGACCGCCTCCTGAGCGATCTGCAAACGGCCGAAGAGCTGGTGCCCTGGCGCGGCGACCCCGGTGTAACGGCTGACGAACGGATCACCAAAGGCGCCGTAAAAGGACTGCGCGCAAGGATTGCCCTGTTCAGGGGCGGCTATTCCCTGCGCCGCACTTCCCGCAAAATGGAACGCCCCGGCAATTACCTCGACTTCTACAAAATCGCCAGGGATGAATGCTACGATATCATGCAGCGCCGCGACAAACATACCCTGAACCCCAGCTTCCAGGCGGTATTCAAAGATGGACTTGATTCCTATAAGCAGGATCCCTTTGGAGAAGTGATCTTTGAAATAGCCATGGGCGCAGGACTCACCGGCAACCTCGGGTATTACGACGGCCCCAGGTTTTATGTGCCCGGCAACGCCGCCCAGCTGGGCAATAGCTCCATCCGCGTTATTCCTACCTATTTCTATTCCTTCGATTCTGTAGATACCCGCAGAGATGTAACCACCGCGCCTTATTATAATAATGCCGATAAAAGCAAAACAGTGCAAACACTGGTAAATATGACCAGCGGAAAATTCCGCGCCGACTGGATCACACCGGCGCCCACTACTACTTCCCAACAGCTGGGTATCAACTGGCCGGTACTGCGTTTTTCTGATATCCTGCTGATGTTTGCAGAAACAGAAAATGAGCTGAACAACGGTCCCACCGGCGCCGCTATCAGCGCATATGAAGAAGTAAGAAAAAGAGGATTTAAAGGTAATGAAGATAAGACAGGCGCCACGCCAACCTCTAAAGCAGCCTTCTTTAATGCCCTGGTAAATGAGCGCTCCTTCGAATTTGGAGGAGAAGGCATCAGGAAATATGACCTCATCCGCTGGAACCTGCTCTATCAGAAAATACTGGAAACAAGGGCTAATTATACGAAGATGATGAACAAACAGGCGCCCTACAATACACTGCCACAGGTCATCTATTATAAAACAGGGTCTCAAACGATCATATGGGGTAACTCTCTTTACCAGCCCTCCCCTGCGGCAGCTCCTCCCGGTGGTTATGCAAGAGTGAACTGGATAGGCGCTATCACCGCATCGTGGATCACCAATGTAGCGCAGCTTTTTACGCCTGATCGCAATGAACTGCTGCCAATACCGCAAACATCAATAGAAGCGAATCACAATCTCACCCAGGATTACGGGTACTGATCAATAGTTGCAGTTGCCGGAGAACGATGTTTCCCGGCAACTGTAATTATTTATTTAAAGAAAGGTAACCCCAGCGCTTTCAGATCACGGGCCGCCAACCCGGCTATTTCAGAGGCTCCCTGCTCATTCAGATGTGTATCATCCTTTTTTCCATCGGGTAGTTTTGGAAATACACCCGGCTGAATATACACAAACAACTTTTTGGATTCCTCCGGCCCGTACCCTTCAACAAGCTCCCCCGACTCCTTGTAAAGATCTACCAGCGGCACCTTCATTTCAACAGCCAGCTCCCGCACCACCGGTACATAATCGCCCAGCGTATCTTCCAGCTTCCCGTTACTGTCAAATTTACGCCGCACGATAGAAGTGAATAACACAGGATGCGCTCCTTTTGCCCTTGTTTCGTTAATATAGCCGATCAGGTTCTGACGGTAAGTAGTGCGAGGGTCCGTATGCCTGGCGGTATCGCTTTTCTGATCATTGGGACCAAACATGATAAAAACATAATCGCCCGCCTGTACGCTGTCGATCACCTTTTTCCAATGCCCTTCATTGCGGTAGCTTTTAGAGCTTCTGCCGCTCCTGGCGGCATTATGTATAATAACAGGCCCGGTAAAATACCCGCGCGCCATCTGCATCCATCCACGGATAGGATAAAGACTGCTCCCCCCGAATGAGGTCAGGTATCGCTGATCGTAATCACACATCGTGGAATCACCGATAGAGAAAATATTGATCTTCTTTTGCTGTGGTATAAAGCTGCAAAACAACAGGCATAAACCTGCCAGCAGCATACTCTTTTTTGTATTCATCTGCATATGTAAAATATTTCCGGTTGATAAAATATCCAGGTAATAAATATACTCATTGCCCCACAGGATTTCCTTTTGTATGCCCTAAAACAGCGAGAACGTTGCCGGAGATTTATGGGGTGCAAACCTTGTTCCGCTCCCTTTTATTACCTATTTTGGAATATGCAAGATCCTCATTTTTCCCGCAGAAAGTTTTTGTATTCCGGCGCCGTAACATTAACAGGCATCGCAGCGGCAGCCACTTTGCCGGCATGGGCATTAAACGCGCCGGGTGCAGCACCCGTTAAAGCCGGCCTGATTGGCACCGGTAACCGCGGCAGCGGCATAGCCAGGCTGTTGAAGAAAAATCCGGCCCTGGAAATAATTGCCTGTTGTGATACCATCCCCTCCAACCTGCAACATGGTATGTCCCTGGCAGCCAAAGGAGCCAAAGCCTATACCGACTATCGTAAACTGCTCGAAAATAAAGAAGTGGAAGCCGTGATCATCGCCACGCCACTCTACCTGCACTACGCTATGGCAAAAGATGCATTGGCCGCGGGTAAACATGTATACGTGGAAAAAACCATGACCTATGATATCCCACAAGCATTAGACCTGGTGGCGCAGGTGAGGAAAGCCGGACTGGTATTCCAGGTAGGACATCAATACCGGTACTATGCCCTCTATCACCGTGTGAAAGAAATCATTGCGCAAAACTGGCTGGGCACCGTTACCCATTTCGAGTGCCAGTACCACCGCAACTCCGACTGGAGAAACCCGGTGCCAGATCCTTCCATGGAACGCCTCGTTAACTGGCGCATGTACCGCGAATATTCCGGCGGCCTGGTAGCAGAGCTTTGCGGACACCAGATCGATATCGTAAATTATATACTCGACAGCCACCCGCTCCGTGTAGTGGGCATGGGCGGTATCGACTACTGGAAAGACGGACGGGAAACCTGGGACAATGTGCGCACGGTATTTGAATATCCCGGCGGTGTAAAATCAAGCGTTTCCTCCATCCTCAGCAACGCGTATAAAGGATATTCCATCAGGGTACTGGGAAACCGCGGCACACTTGAAATACAACGCGACAAAGCTTTTCTTTACAGTGAAGATGTAAAAAAAGTACTGGATACGGTAGATGGTGTAACCGGCGCCACCAGGACCGACGGTCCTCCCGGCCAGGGTATGCCGCTCCCGTTTGGAAAAGCAGGCGAGCCGGTACCGGAGCCTACCACCTCCGCCTTGCTCGACTTCGCCGCCTGTATCAGGAACAACAAAAAGCCTGTATCCGGGGTGGAAAGCGGGAAGGACGCCGCTGTTGCTGTACACATGGCAAATCATGCCATTGAAACCGGTGCAAGCCAGCACTGGAAAACAGAGTATAACGTATAATCTCTGCAAGTCATTTTACCCTCCCTGATCCCGGAAGTATCTTTCCGGGATCACTTATGCCCCAACGTCGCCTGTCACCACTTCTCCGGCCCGCTTGTAATTAGCTATGATAACCCCTTTTGATGTTACCTGGCTTTCTGTTAATGTAAATGCCGCCGGCATCGCGCCGTTTTCGAATAGCTTCTTTCCTTCACCAAGAATCACCGGGTAAATTTTGAGCCGGAGTTCATCCACCAGGTCATGCTTAAGCAACAGCTGAACCAGCTTACCACTGCCCCAAACCTGGATGTCGGCGCCCGCTGAGTTCTTAAGCTTTTCTATATCTGCCGGGCTTTTCAGGAAAATGGTATTTTTCCAGTCAGATTTTTCCATGGTCTGCGACAGCACGTATTTAGTGCCATCATTGATCCCTGGCCAGAAGTCGGCATGATGCGGCCAATAGGATGCAAAGATCCCGAAAGTTTTTCTGCCCAAAATATAATCTGCCGGTTTCAGCTCTTCCTGCATGATCTTACCAAAAAGCTCGTCACCATAAGGGGCAGTCCAGCCGCCGTATTTGAAACCGCCGGATGTATCTTCCCCCGGTCCGCCAGGGCCTTGCATAACACCATCAAGTGTAATCATCGATAAAACAGTTATTTTTCTCATTTTACAGGCTTTTTATAATTTAGATAAAATCTGATACGGAGGTTCCCTGCGTTACTTTAAGAAACTGTCCAGGTAATTTAAAATGGTTGCTGTCTGCATCATCAGGGTAACATGTCCTTGTGCCGGAACAATGGCCAGTTGCGATTTTGGCATTGCGCCCAGATCTGCCGCAACGGCGCCGCCCAATAACTGATATGTTTTTATCAGCTCAATCTTGTCCAGTCCATCGTTATCGCCGGATATAATTAATACAGGTGCAGTAATTTTTGAAATATTAGCGTCGCCGAAGTCAAATGGCATCTTCGCCAAAGCAATCATCTGCTC
>NZ_DATMTE010000379.1:0-5597 GCF_035564935.1 Chitinophaga sp.
GAAACCTACGAAACTACCGCATACAAGAACAATTTGCTGCAGGAACGATCAGTGAGAAAAATAACGTATTGAACATAAGTTTGTATTAACCTGATCAACATCTTCACTCCTTTCTAAACATAATATAATGTACCCCATTAACATCAAAAAGAGTCCTTCATCAGACAACCTCCACTTCGATAATCTCCGCAAAAAATCATCTATCCCAAAAAACAAAATCAGGGTAATCAGCATAATCAGTTTAATCCTGAGTCAGACAATCTCCGCAAAAAATCATCTCCCCCAAAAAACAAAATCGGTGCAATCAGCATAATCATCATAATCCTGAGTCAGACAAAACCCGCTAAGGTCAGAAATTGAGGAGACGTTCAATCGCAGGAGCATAAGCTGCCCCTATAGGAATGGGAATGTTTTTGATGTAAAGGGAGTTCCGGTCGGCGCGTTCAATTTTCTTGTTGGCTACAATGTAGGAACGGTGCACGCGGGTAAAAGAGCCGATAGGCAGCAGGTCTACCGCCTCCTGCATGGAGAGGCGGGAAATGAGCTTGCGGTCGGTAAGGATGAAGTTGACGTAGTTACCGGCGCTTTCCAGGTAAAGGATATCATCCAGTACAATGCGGAATTGTTCATACCCGCTTTTCACGAAAATATAATCGGGTTGTTCTTTGGTAGCAGGAGCTCCGTTTTGCTGCTTCAGTTGCAACAGGTTATTGGCTTTATTGCATGCCTTCATGAAACGTATGAGGGAAAAGGGTTTGAGCAGGTAATCGATGGCATCGAGCTCAAAACTTTTCACGGCATGCTCGGAGTAAGCGGTTGTAAAAACAGTCATAGGAGGATGAGGCAGGCTGGACAAAAAATCAAGCCCGGAGATATCCGGCATTTTAATATCCAGGAACAGCAGGTCTACCTTTTCTTTGCTGAGAAAATCGATTGCTTCAAAAGCATTGGTAAAAAAACCTTTCATTTCCAGGAAGGGTACCCTGGCAGCGTGATTCTTGATAACAGCCAGCGCCACCGGTTCATCATCTATCGCAATAGCAGTCATTTTTGGCTATTTTATTTGTAAGCAATACAGGGATTTAACTGATCTTTCCCAGTAATAATCTCCTGGCTTGTTGCCAGAGATTCTGGTACTGGCCGTTTTCCCGGTTCTTCCACTCTTTTACGAGCGCTTCGGCCTGTTCCCGGCGCAGGTCGCGGGTAGATTCAAAAAGGTGGTCCACTGTTTCCTTGTCGGCTGCCAGTGCGGCAGCCTGGTAATGTTCCATCAGTTCTTTGCCGGTATCTGTTTGCAGTTGTGCCGAAGTTACGCCCTGCGCGGTAGCTGCCGCCAGCTTTTCATCGTATTCTCCTTTAGGCATCAGTATTTTACTGAGCAACGGCATTACTTCAATGAGGGTAATGATAAATACTATAAGGCGGTACCGTTGTTTTACCGGCGGATGTGTTTCAGTAAGTTCGTTCAGGGCTTCAATCTGCGCCAGGAAGCCATTGGTAAGTGTGCCAACGTATACGGCTTCCTTGAGGCTATCTACCGTATGCATACGCGCCATCTGTGCCTGCAGCTGTTGCTGCTGAGGCTCCCAGGCTCTTTGCATCGCCTGCAGCTCTTCTTCCGATTTAAGGTAGGCTGATTTCTTCACCCGGGCAATGTCCGACTCTCCTATCCTGCCGGAGCCGCCGGTACCATCGGTTTCTTTGATATAGCCGTCTTTATACACTTTCATTTCGGCTGTTTTCTGCGCCAGCTGTTGCTTACCCTGATCAAGGGATTGCTGCAGGGTGGCCATCTGACCGGCGTTCAGCTTTACCAGTTGCGCCCGGTAAGCATCGAGCTTTGCCTGTTTTCCAAGTTCCAGCTGGGTATCAATATCTTTCTTAAACAACATTAATACCACGGGTTGGGATATAAACAAGCCTATAGTAACGGCAAGGATTAAACGAAAAATAACCGGCATTACTTTTATACCGCCGTTAGTGCGCGACATCGCGGCAATGAGGGTACGGTCCACCGACAAAATAGCGAAACCGAAAAACAGCGCCAGTCCGGCTACTATCATATCGTCGTTTACGATGGTGGAAAAGAAATAGCCCCAGGATAATGTGGCAAACATCCAGGTAACCAATACGGAAACGCCAATGATACGGTAGCGTTCTTTCTCTGTTTTACATTCCTGCAATACATCTGCATCGGCGGCGGCCAGCCACCATAAAAAGCGCGTCATGCCATCAGGGCCCGGTACCACTTCTTCTTCTTTTTTCATTTACTTACTTATTAACTTAACATCAATAGTCAGATGGATAAAAAACTCAGTAGCCGTTTGACGGATACTCAGCTCGTGCCGGTGAGGATACAATAAATTTAGTCTTTCTTTTACATTATTCAAACCTATCCCCATCCCCTCTCTTTCCGGGTCATTTTCCGGGCGGGGATGCACACTGTTATACACATCGAAGAAGATCTGTTCCGGCGTACAGCTGAGGGAAATCACGATACGGGAACGATGCCGCAGGCTGATACCGTGTTTAAACGCATTTTCCACAAAAGGGATCAGCAGCATTGGCGCAATTTCATGCTGACATTGACTTTCATCTATATTTACTTCTATCAGGATATCGGGAGAAGATAAGACCCGAAGGCGCTGCAGCGCAATATAATTTTGCAGGTAAGCCACTTCCTTATCAAGTGGAATTTTTTCCAGGTGGTTATCATGTAGCATAAACCGCATCATATCGCCCAGTTTCTGGATGCCTTCACTGGTACGGGCGGCCTCTTCCTGTAAAGCAGTACCATACAGCGTGTTCAGTGCATTGAATAAGAAGTGCGGATTGATCTGGGAACGGAGGAAGTCGAGGTTGGCAGCGGAGTGTCCCAATGCTTTTTTCAGGGTAACTACTGTATTTACCTGTTTCTGGCGACTTTTAAACAACAACCAGCAAACAGGCAGCACAATTCCTATGGAAACACCGATACCTATAAAAGTAAGTGCGGCAAACCATCCGCCATTGCGGTGTACCAGTGCGCGGCATATCAATCCCATCATCACGTTACTGGCCAGGATGGTAAAAACAATATCCCTGATCAGCAGCCCTTTATTCTTGTGGCCGTCTTCAAAGTTTGGAAATACCCTGTAACGAAGCACAAAGAACACTATAATTTGTGAAGGGCCGAAGAAAAAGATCAATAGCGCCATGTCTCTCGAATCGGAAAAAGACAGGCAAAACAATACGACAAATATACCGGCAGCCCAGCAGATCTCGGTGAATATCTGTCTGAAAGCCGTATCCGCTGCAATCCGCGGATACAGCACGCTTACCAGGGCTTTCCGGATATAATAATAGGCTACATACAGCACACCGGAAAAAACCGTAGTGATAAAAGCTGTTTTTGCGAAATACATATGCGCTCCCCTTACGGTATCATATACACCAAACAGGTAACCATTATACCAGGAATTGGCCACCATCATCATAGCAAAATAAAATAACCCCACAGGCAGCAGCAGCAACACCCCTCCTACCCATTTTCCTTTTTCCAGGAACTCCGGCACAATAACAAAGTTCACCAGCAGGAAGGTGACGTACACCAGCATGATCCGGCCCATGGAGGGCAGCAGGAAATGGATGTAATAATCGAACACCTGGTGGTACCTGGCGAATTTATCGCCATAAATACGCTGCAGCTCAAATACATTGTAAATAATGCTGGGGTAAAGGGTCGAAAACATCAGCAACACAAAAATGGCTGTCACGATGCCAAATTCAATTCTCTTAAATTGATTCATAAGGTTGATGTATTTACGGCAATAATAGCAATTGTTGACATGCAGCAGGGGCAAAATGGGATGAAAGTGGTGTAATACGGTATGAAATCGGGTTTGCGCCGGAATAGCCGGCCGTTAAACACCTGGTTTCAATCGCTGTAGGGGCTGGAAAGAAATAGCCGGCAAAAAGTAACCGGAAGCTGCGGGTATTAGTGTCGGTTTGACAGGGATAATTATAATAAATCGACAATGTTTATTATTTTCATCGCCTCAACACGCCCGATATGAGCACTTCTAACAGACGTAAATTTTTAGGAACCGCAGCAGCGCTTGCCGCCGGTACTGCCGCTGCCGCAGCAATACCCTCAACAAATATGGAAAAGAAATACCCGATTGTGCACCACGTATTCTTCTGGCTAAAGAACCCTGATTCCAAAGAAGACCGCGATAAACTGGTGGCGGGCGTAAAAACCCTGGCTAAAATAGAAACTGTTCGCGACCTGCGTGTAGGCGTGGTAGCGAGTACCGAAAAACGCGACGTGGTGGATAACAGCTGGGGCGTATCGGAACTGATCTTTTTCAGTGATCTGGCCGGACAGGCCACCTATCAAACCCACCCCATACACCTGGAGTTTGTTAAAAACTGCAGTCACCTATGGGAAAAAGTGATTGTTTATGATGCCGTAGAAGTATAAAAAAATATTATGGCCACAGAATACTGGATGAGCGGACCGGTAGAAAACATACCGGCGTTACTGCAACCCGCAGCGCATGCACTATTGCAGGCCAACCTGGAGATCAATAACCTGATGCAGGATTTCCCCGAAGCGTTGCTATGGGAGAAGCCGGCAGGACTGGCATCGCCGGGATATCACCTTCAGCATATAAGCGGAGTGCTGGACCGGCTGTTTACCTACGCCAGGGCGGAGCAGCTCAGTGAGCAGCAGTTCGCCGCCCTGGCCGGTGAGGGCCAGCCAACCGCCACCCTCCACCAGTTACTGGATCATTTCGACGCACAGGTACATAAAGCATTGATGCAATTATCCGGCACCCCGGAAACTTCCCTGACGGATTTCCGGGGCGTGGGCCGCAAGCAACTTCCCTCTACTGTACTGGGACTATTATTCCATGCAGCAGAACACACCATGCGGCATACCGGACAACTGCTGGTTACTGCCAAAGTATTACTGGCCGCCCAGCAAGCTCCCTGAGCCCTTACCCTTCATGTAAATCCGGATTTTTTTAATCCGTAAAATTATAAATTAGCCCGATGAAACGCTTCCTCCTCCTTTCCCTCGTGTTGGGTTGTTATACCGGCATGCAGGCACAACAAACGCAAAAACCGCCATTACATGGTAAAAACTGGATGGCCGTAACCGGCAAACCATTGGCTGCCACTGCCGGCGCCATGATTTTCCAGCAGCACGGCAATGCCGTAGACGCTGCCTGCGCCATGCTGGCCGCTACCTGTACTATGTGGGATGTGCTGAGCTGGGGCGGGGAAACACAAGCGCTGATTTACAATCCCACCACGGGGAAAGTAATTGCCATCAATGCACTGGGTGTTGCCCCTACAGGCGCCACACCGGCTTTCTATAAAGGAAAAGGATATGACTTCCCCCCTGAATATGGCCCCCTGGCAGCCGTAACCCCGGGAACCGCCGGAGGATTGTGCTACATGCTGGCGGAATACGGAACCATGAGCTTAAAACAGGTGCTGGCGCCCGCTATGGAAATGGCTGCCGGTTACCCTATAGAAGCACAAACCGCCAACAGTATTGAACGCGGGAAAAAGTATATTAACCAGTGGCCTTACAGCAAAGCCGTTTT
>NZ_DATMTE010000380.1:0-4894 GCF_035564935.1 Chitinophaga sp.
GTAATCAGTTTAATCCTGAGTCAGACAACATCCGCGCTTTAGAACTTGATCATTACGCCACCCACAATATTGAACCCATACGTTGGGTAGAGGTAATACCGCTGGTAATGTGTATTGAACAGGTTGTTTGCATTTACCCAGAGGCCGAAATTCTTGCCTATATCGTAGGAGGCGCCTGCATTCAGGTCCCATGCGCTTTTGGTTTTACCAAAGTCTTTGTTGGGAAGCAGGTAATAGCTGCCGCTCAATGCAAAGAGGTCGGCGTTCAGGTGTAATTTTTTTGCGATGGTGTATTGTGCAAACAAATCGCCCTGGAAAGCGGGCAGGTGCCACGGTTGTACTTCTGTTTCCTGCTTGTTGTAGTTGTACCAGTCGAAGCTCACGCGCGCCTGGAATTTTTCTTCTTCAATATATCCCACTTCGCCATGCAGCTGGAAGGCCCGTAGCTGGGCTTCGTTACGGGTAGTGAATTTTTTGGTGTCGGCGCTGTCGTTTACAAACAGCGGCATATTGTACCAGGTAACGGAGGCGAATTTGGTATTGTAGTTAAAGTGGCTGCCCAGCGTACCTTTGATACCGGTATACTTTTCTTCTACACGGGTATTCAGCATTTCTCCCGGTAGCCCGGCGAGGAACGGATTTTTATTGGCCAGGTTACGGTAGGTATTCTTTTCAAAGTAGGAGATCCAGCCGCTGCTCAGGATCAGTTTTTTACGGATCAGGTGCGACTCATTCACGATATCCGGCAGCAGGTAAAATTCTCCATTGCTCCAGGTCGGATTTACACCGGCGTGCAGCACAAACCCCGGCTTCATGATATCCACAGCCGGGTGGATGGAAGCAATATTGTTGTTGATGGCGCGGTTATTATCCTGTTTGTAGGTAGAAAGATCAAACACACCTTCTACTTTTATGAAGATGTCTTCAAATACCTGCTTACGTATGGGTACATTCAGCTGGAAGGTATTTTCCGTACGCTTGTAGGAATCATTGAAAAGGATAAACTTCACTTTAGGCTGGAAGGTAAATGCCCAGTCGTTTTGCGGCCTGTTTTGCAGGCCCACGGAGGCGGTCACCTGGTTAAACGTCTGCTCTATATCCTTCTTTTTATAACTGGCGGTATCATGGCCATAGCCGTAGTAGTGCACTGTGTTGCGGTCGTACCCGATGCTTCCGTCGAACCGGAATTTAGGTAACAGGTAAGTGCCGGACGCCAGTACGTTCAGGTTACTGTAGTCCTGGTCCGGAATCTCCTTGCCTTTGGAGCCGGTGTAATTCACATACAGGCCGTAGTTGTACATATCCTGGCGCCCGCTACCGAAGCCTGCCTGTACATACGGTGTTTTATAATTGCCATATCCCAGTTTCACGAAGTTGTTCTGGAGGTACGACAATGAATCTTTTCCCAGTGCCAGCGGTTTCAGCGGCATGGCCTGGTACATAAAGTTCAGGTTCAGCGCCGGGATCTCGTATTTCATAGAAGGCCGGGTAGTGTCAATCCCCGGCAAAGAAGCCGTGAGATTGAGCTTATAGGCATCGCGCAGTTTGGGTTGATTGGTGGAAATGATATCAATCGTTTCCTGCTTCAATGCTTCCTGTGCGGCTGCTTTCTGTGAAAACAGCATCCCTGTGAGGCCCAGTGCCGATATAAGAAAAGTTCGTTTGTTATATATTGCTTGAATGTTCATGCTTTGTTGCGCTTAAATGTCAGATCCTAAAATCCGGGTGATTATTTCTTCGGTTTTTTGCCGGCGGCCTTTTCGTCTGCTTCCACTTTTGCCAGTTTATCTTTTGCTTCCTGTTTCAGCTCAGGAATAGAGCTGTTGGTAACGATACTCTGGTAAGTAGCTTTTGCATTGAAATAATCCTGTTGGCGGGCATATACATCTCCCAGCAGGATATATGATTTCGCCACCCAGTATTCGTAAGAGGGCGTATTTTTAATCACATCAAAACCGGCTTTTTCAGCAGCATCCAGTTCATTCTGTTGCAGGTAGCAGTCCGCAATGTTGTAGCGGGCTTCAGCGCCTGTTTCAGATTTGGTCATGTTAGCCACTGTTTTGAACTCAGACAGCGCGGCGGGATAGTCTTTTGCCTGTTGCAATGCCTTACCGCGGTAGAAGTGGGCAATGATCTGATCATCCGTACTGATATTAGCGGCGGCCAGCAACATTTCTGAATAGTTAGATACTTCATCCCAGTGTTTCAGCTGGTAGTTGCTGCGGAGCAGGCCCCTGGTGGCGGTAAGACTGTTTTCCTTGCTGGTGGCGAGGTCCTGCAGCTGCAGGTAGTAGCCTCTGGCCTTATCATAATTCTTTACCTGGTAAAAATTAATGTTAGCGGCCTGTAAGGCGGATCTTTCCGCGTATAAGCTGTTGTTGCGGGATAATACAAATTCGTAGGCAGGCAGCGCGCTCGTATAGTCTTTACTGTTATAGGCGCATTCTGCTTTATAGAAATATGCGGGCAGGATAAACTGGCCGTTCGGATATTTCTGGATATAGTTGTTGAACCCGGCGGTGGCGCCTGCGCAGTCGTTGCTGGTGAACCTGGATTCGGCAGCAGCATAGGCAAGGGAGTCTTCCGCAGAGGCGGTAACGGTTCTGCCACTGGCCTTCAGGAAGGCGAGGTAATCGTCTGTTTTACCCTGGCTTACATAAATAGACTTCATACTTTGCAGCGCTTCGTTGGATTCCGGTGAGTTAGGGAATTTTTCCACTACCTGCCGGTAATAGGCCAGCGCTTTGCTTTCGTTATCCTTATTGTAGTAGCTTAAACCCAGTTTCAGGAGTGCGCGTGGTGCATTCGGGCCGTTGGGTTGTTTTTGCAATACATTTTCCAGGAAGGGAATGGCTTCTGTATATTTTTCTTCCGAGAGATAAGTATTTGCTATCTCAATATCTGTTTCGTTATTAAAGCCGGACGATGGAAATTTATTACCCAGTTGCTTGAGCAGTGCCAGTTTCTCACTTTGCTTACCCTGTAAACCCATGATCACTGCTTTCTGGTAAGTAGCGTAATCGGCGCCGGGAGCATTGTTGCTGATGATACGGTCGTACAGCGATAATGCCTTCGGGAACTGGCGGAGCATATAGTAGCAGTCGGCGCTGCGCAGGGCGGCGTCGGTGGCAATACGTTCCGCATTCGGGCCGCTGGTGCGCTGGGCTGTTTCAAAGTAAGGCAGTGCTTCGGTGTATTTGTCCTGTTTCAGCAGGCTGTAGCCCAGGTTATAGCTGGCGGTTTGTGCGTTGGCCTCGCCCGATTCCGGCGGCGTATTATTCAGATAGGCGTTCAGGTTAGTAACCGCTGCTCCTGTTTTATTCTGGCGCAGGGCAATTTCTGCTTTCCAGAAATGGGCCAGTTGTTTGATCTGCGGATCGTATGGGTTGTTGATGGCTACATCCAGCAGGCGGTCGGCTTCTGCCAGCTGCTGGTCGTTGATCAGCTGGGTGGCGCGGCCGTAGGCTACTTTCTGGTAGGCCTTCAGTACGGTGGGGTTTTTATCGGAAATCGATTCAATAGTTGCTAAACCGTCTTTGTAGTTATTGCTGTTCATGAAAAGATTAACGAGTATTTCCCGGGCTTCCTTGTTATAGGCAGATTGCGGGTATGTTTTTACGAACTGTGTAAGTTCGCTGAGGGCGGCATCAGGGTAGCCCAGTTCGTACGACAGTTTACCGTAGTTGAAGCGGGAAATTTCCTGTTGCTGTGCATTGGAACTGTTATTGGCGCAGAAGGCAAAAGCGTTGCGTGCATTGGCTTTCTGGCCGGTGCGCAGGTAGCAGTCGCCCAGCAGGTACATGGAGTTTTGTCCCAGTGAATCTTTGGAGCCGCTTAGCTGTTTGAACCCTGCAATAGCTTTTTGCAGGTTATTGGTTTGATAATAAGCGTAGGATAACTGGTAGATATCTTCATTTGCTACTTCATCCGAATTATCCTGGAACTCCTGCAGGTAAGGCAATGCTTTGGGATAGTTCTTCTTTTCGAAGTAGGCTTTACCCAGCAGTTGTTTCAGTTCAGCTTCGTAGTATTGCCCGCCCTGCCTCAGCAGTGGCTCGGTATAAGAGATCAGCTGATCTGTTTTACCCTGGAAATAATAAATTTCAGCGATGTAGTAGGGCACCACGTTACTGTATTTCGGTTCATTCACCACTTTCTGGAAGCTGTTAAGCGCTTCCCCGTACTGGT
Organism: Chitinophaga sp.; assembly: GCF_035564935.1. Taxonomy (GTDB): domain Bacteria; phylum Bacteroidota; class Bacteroidia; order Chitinophagales; family Chitinophagaceae; genus Chitinophaga. The sequence goes on from NZ_DATMTE010000380.1 coordinate 4,189, forward strand.
GATTGTAGTAGCTGATAAAACCGTAGTAGTAATTGGCGGGAATGCTGTATTTGCCCGGCATCTCTTTGATGGAGGCAAACAGGGGCTGCGCCTTTTTAAAATCTTTTAAATTAAAATAACAGTAAGCCAGTTCAAACTTCGCTTCTGCAATTTCTGCGTTGGAGAGGTTTTCGATATTGGCTTTTTCATAGAGGGGAATGGCCTCTTTGAGTTTATTCTGACGGAAATAATATTTTGCCAGCTGATAGCTCACCAGTTCCTCACGGGCGTTGTTATTGGCTAGTTTCAGAAATTCCTGCGCCTGTTTTTCCGCGTTGTCCTGTTGCAGTTTAAGTGCACAGATGGTGTAATAATAGTACGCATCTGTTTTAACGAGATCGCGGTTGGTTTCGTGGAAATAGTCGATGTTATCAATGGTTTGCCTGAAAAGCTGCATGGACACTGCATATTTTTCCTGCTGGAAATACTGCTGGGCGTCCTTGAATACTTTTTCCGGATCTGTGTAGGTGCGTGTTTGCTGTGCCTGTGCGGCGGGCAGCCCTATCAAACCTGTGCCCGTGAAGACCAGGAGCGATATGTACAGATGTCCGGGAACAAAAACTTTTCTTATGAATTGCATGCTATAGCTGTTATTTCTTGAATATGCGTTTAAAACGAATCCCGGGAGGAATTATTTTCCAGCCGGGGAAGTACTCTGCCGTGGCCT
>NZ_DATMTE010000381.1:0-2466 GCF_035564935.1 Chitinophaga sp.
CTCTTTTTTATTGATTACAATTTCGGATCTAAACAACGCTCGATACGCACCTGCAGGTCCTTCAGATGATACCTTGTTGACGGATCGCCAACCTTTGTTAATGCCAGCTTGATTTTGTTTCCAAGGCTAACCAGGTATCCACGCATGATCGGGTACACGTCTGTATTCAGGGCCGACGGCTCAATGATGCTGAGCACTCCCGGAGTTAGTGCTGCCGGATGAAACACTTCTTCATACCTTTTTAATACCTGTCTTTGCAACGACCTGCGCTCCGGTGTGATGGCAGCTCCTGTAGCCAGCTCTCCCCATACTCCCTTTTCAATATCACCCAGGTATTCCTCCAGGGTATAAGGGTCTTTGGAATGTACAGCTACTTCATTTACGAGGATCAAGGTAGCAGTACGCAGCAAAACGTATGCTGCACTGGCCTGAATTTTTGCGAGCTTATCCAGTGGGCGGGCTTCTGCAAAGCCGGTCACAGAAGAATCAAATAACCAATTGGGGGTAACAAACACCTGTTTATTATAGAAATCAACAGCCTCTTTCATCCTGGATTTGGCTACCGGTGTGTATATTGGTCCTTTCTCTTCCACACTCTTCTGGCGTACATATATCCCGCCAATATTCTTGGCTACATGTCCCAGGTACCGCATGTATTGCTGTAATACTGCGTTATACATTTTCTGGTAATTGGTGTACAGATTTCCTTCTTCTTTGGTCCACTCAGGCAGGCCTTTCATGATCCTTTTCAGATTCATGATCCCATAAGTGGATGCTTTCATGGAATTGTCGCCCAGATCTTCCGACTGGCTGGAGGGGTCTCCTATAATGCCTTCACCGCCGAACCACAGGGCGGGATTTGCCTGTAATGAGTCAACGATCCATTTGTTCAGTACTTTCCTGTCTTCATCCGGGGATTGGGTGTTGAAAAGCGGCTTATATCCCCATTGTATTGCCCACTTATCGTATGCACCAATGCGGGGATAGATACCGGCAGGTCCGATATGATCTTCGGGTTGCGCTACATAGTTGAAGCGGGCGTAGTCCATAATGGACGGGGTATGACCATTGGCTTCTACCCATGCTTTATTCCGCAGCAGCTCAACAGGTACCGCGCTGCTGGCGCCCATATTGTGCCGCAGTCCAAGGGTATGCCCGATCTCATGGGAAGCAATAAAACGTATCAGCTGTCCCATCAGCTCATCGTCAAATTCCATTTTCCTGGCGCGGGGGTCTATAGCTCCCGCCTGGATCATATACCAATCGTGCACCAGGCTCATTACGTTGTGATACCACCCGATATGGCTTTCTATGATCTCTCCGCTGCGGGGGTCATGTACATTAGGTCCATAAGCATTGGTAATCGGCGATGCGAAATAACGCACTACGGAATACCGGGCGTCTTCAAGGCTCATTGTACTGTCGTTCTCCGGCCATTCTTTTCCCACAATGGCATTTTTGAAGCCTGCCTGTTCAAAGGCTTTCTGCCAGTCGTTGATACCGGCTATCAGGTATTTACGCCATTTCTTAGGTGTGGCGGGATCAATATAATAAACGATCGGCTTCTGTGGTTCTACCAACTCACCTCTTTTCATTTTCTCAACATCTTCCGATCTCGGCTCCAGGCGCCATCTGACAATGTATTGCTCGTCTCTTGATTTCTGCGCGTTGTCTTCGTACAAAGTGAAAATATCTGCAAAATACCCCACACGTTCATCGAAGAAGCGTTTGCGCATGGGTTCTTTGGGTAACAGTACGAACGAGGTATTCAGGTCCATGGTCACCACGCCCGTTTCCGTTGCTGCGGGAATGGGTTTAACCGGCCCAAAGAAAAACGTGCCGGGTGTTGGCCCGCCGCTTAGAAAGGTTTTGGTGGTTTTTACTTCCGTATTGATTGGGAATGTTTTGATTCCATCAATGAAAGTCCGGTCCGCCGCCAGGGCTCCCAGTTTCAATTGCGTTTTCAATGCGGGCGACAATGAAACAACCTGGTTATCTCCTTTGAAAAAATCTGATACCTCAATGACTACCGCATGGGTTTCTGGATGTACTGCCTGTATATCAAATGCTGCTACGATGGGATCCAGGGAGGAGCTTTTTACCGCTTTATAAATATCCTGGGTAGAATCTGCCGCATTCACGTAAACGGATACACGTAGTAACAATTTATTCCCGGGGCCCTTTTCCCAGTAAACGGCCTGGCTGCTCACCAGTTCACCACCATAAAAGGAGGCGCCGCCCGGCATTCTTGAATAACGGGTTACTGCCATCAGATCCCTTCCGATCAAAGTATCTTCGATCTCGAAATACCACTTGTTGTCTATCTCGTGTACGGTAAAGAGGCCGTTCGTTGTTTTGGCTTTTGCGGTAATAACATCCTTATATGGCTTTGGCGTTGTTGTTTTACCTGCCTTTCCGGCTGTTGTGGTGTCTGTTTTCTGGACAGTCCCTCCGGGTTTACTCTTC
>NZ_DATMTE010000382.1:0-3355 GCF_035564935.1 Chitinophaga sp.
CACCCAGTTAGGATCCGGTGTGGTAGGGTCCTGGTAGGCTTCTTTGGCCACGGTAGCCAGGCCTACTATTTCCATGCCTTCATTGCTGTGGTAAAACAGTACCTGGTCGCCTTTCTTCATTCCCCTGAGATTGTTGCGCGCCTGGTAATTACGCACCCCATCCCAGAAGGTGAGTTTATCTTTTACAAACTGGTCCCAGGAATATTTAAACGGCTCGGATTTCACCAACCAATAGTTCATATTGTACTTAATTTTCGTAATCAGATAGTAAGGTTACCAGCCACTGGCCAATACATCCGCAATGTGCATCACCTTGATGTTGGTGCCGTGTTTACGGATATAACCATCCAGGTGCATCAGGCAGGAAAGATCAGTGGAGATCAGGTAATCGGCGCCGCTGTTAACAGCATTGTTTACTTTTTGTTCCCCCATTCCCATGGAAATAGGCTCAAACTTCACGGAGAAGGTACCTCCAAAGCCACAGCACACTTCACAGTCGTTCATTTCTTTCAGCTCCAGTCCTTTTACTTTTTCCAACAGTTTGCGGGGGCCTTCCTTGATCTGGCATTCCCGTAAGGCGCCGCAGGCATCATGATAGGTGCCAACTCCATTGAGGGTAGCGCCCAGGTCTGTTACGTGCAATACATCTGTGAGAAATTCGGTAAACTCGTAGAGGTTTTTCTTCAGCAGTTTCACATCATTGTGCGCGGCGGAATTATCGAACAATTTGCCATAGTAGTTTCTTACAAAACCTGTACAGGAACCGCTGGGAGCAACAATATAGTCGAAGGTTTTGAAATCCTTCACAAACTTGGTAGCCACAGTGCGGCATTCATCCTGGTACCCGGCATTATAGGCCGGCTGACCACAACAGGTTTGCTCCGTATTATACATTACATTACATCCAAGTTTCTCAAGCACCTTCACCATATTGAAGGCGGTTTCAGGAAACAGCTGATCTACAAAACACGGTATAAATAACTGTACATTCATCTCTATAGCTTTTAGCGTTAGCCTTAGCTTTTAGCTAACTTTCTTTGCAATGCGATCATCTTCAGTGCAGTAATGGCAGCTTCTTCCCCTTTGTGCCCGTGGGCGCCGCCAAGTCTGTCCAGCGCCTGCTGCTCATTATCTACCGTCAGGATTCCAAATATAACAGGAACGGGTAACTGAAGGTTCAATTGAAGGATACCTTCTGTTACGGCTTTACATACATAATCGAAATGTGGTGTTTCGCCACGGATCACGCAACCGAAAGCAATAATAGCGCCAGGCTGTTTACCGGTGCCTTTGGTGGTTTCCCAATATTGTTTGCAGGCATACGGCAACTCGAAAGCGCCCGGTACAATTATTTTTTCTGATTTACCAACTTTATACTGTGTGAGGGCTTTTTCGCAGCCGTTTACCAGTTCGTTTACGATGGCGTCGTTCCATTCGGTATACACCATAACAACACTGGCATCCTCCAGGTTGAGAATGCCAGCGTCATTTAATAAGCTTTTATTGTGCTCGGACATATTATTCTATAGCTTTGGGCTGTTGGCAGTCAGCTGCCGGCCGGAACCTGCAGCTGACTGCTATCAGCTAGTTCTTTACATCTCCCAGTCTTGCCAGGTATTTGTCCATTTCACGACCTTCGTTAGTCGTAGGAAATTTCTCTTTGATCTCTTTGTAGATGGTAACGGCTTCCTGCGCTTTACCTGCTTTTTCCAGGGCCTGGCCTGCACGGAACAGGTAAACAGGGGCCGTCAGTTCGTTATCGTTATAGTGTCCTGCTTTTTTGTAAGACTCAATACCTTCATCCGCTTTGTTCAGCTCCATGTAAGCGTCGCCGATCAAACCGTAGGCAGTGGGTTGCAGCAGCAGGTCTGTTGAACTAAAAGATTTCAGCATGTCGATGCCTTTCTGGTATTCGCCCAAACGGATGTAACAAACACCGGCGCTGTATTTGGCCAGGTTACCGGCTTTGGTGCTGCCGTATTTGTTTACCACCTGGAGGAAACCATAGTTGTTACCATCACCGTTCAGTGCCAGTTTGAATGAATCTACCGCGAAGTAGTTTTGCGCATGGAAGATCATTTCCTGCGCTTTGTTTTCATTCGGTTGTTTTACAAAACGGTTATAGGCGAAGAAACCGCCTACCACTACTACCACAGCCAGTACAGCTATTGTAATAACGTTTTTGTTTTTATAGAAGAAATCCTCTGCCTTGTGCATGGATGCTTCCAGGTCAAAATCTTTTGTAGGTTGAGGCACGGTGGCTTTATCTTTAGTTTCTGCCATTGTAAGGTGTAATTGTGATTGCTTGGTTATTAAATATAGGGTTTAGCTTTAGGCTTTAAGCCTTTAGCAGATGCAGCTTTTGCTACATTTACTAAAGGCTTAAAGCAGATAGCTAAATACATTAGTCAACGATGAATGGATAATCCTGCTGAACGTAAACGTCTTTCAGTAATTCATCATCGCTTGGCCACGGAGATTCTTCTGCGAATGCCACACATTCTTCCACTTCTGTTTTCACTCTTTCGTTGATCGCTTCAATTTCTGCTTCGGTAGCCCATTTATTTTTCTGAATAACTCTCAGTACTTCGTTGATCGGATCTTTTTCCTTGTATTCTTCGAGTTCTTCTTTGGTGCGGTATTTAGCCGGGTCGCTCATGGAGTGACCGCGATAGCGGTATGTTTTGATTTCCAGGAGGGTTGGACCGCCGTTTTCACGGCCACGTTTTACCGCTCTTTCGATACCATCATGTACAGCTTCGCAGCTCATACCATCGATAGAATCGGCCGGCATTTCGTAAGCATCCGCCAGTTTATAGATATCCAGTACGTTGGAGGTACGTTCTACAGAAGTACCCATTGCGTACATGTTGTTTTCACAAATGAAAATTACCGGGAGCTTCCAGGTCATTGCCATGTTAAAGGTTTCATGGAGAATACCCTGGCGGGCAGCGCCATCACCGAAGAAACACAACACTACGTTGTCTGTTCCTTTGTACTGCTCTGCAAGTGCGAGGCCGGCACCGGTACCTATCTGGGCTCCAACAATTCCGTGGCCGCCGAAGAAGCCATGTTCCTTGGAGAAAAAGTGCATACTGCCTCCCTTTCCTTTCGAACAACCGGTTGCTTTACCATACAGTTCTGCCATACAAGCTTTAGCGGAAATCCCTTTCGCAATTGCCAGCGCATGATCACGGTAGGCCGTGATGAATTTATCTTCCGGCTTGGTAGCTGTCATCGCACCAGCAGCAATTGCTTCCTGTCCTATGTACAAATGACAAAAGCCACGGATTTTTTGCATCCCGTACAATTGGCCTGTCTTTTCTTCAAAGCGGCGCAGCAAAAGCATCAATTC
>NZ_DATMTE010000383.1:0-1997 GCF_035564935.1 Chitinophaga sp.
GCCTGTTGGCGGCTCTTCCTTCTTCCGTATCATTGGTAGCCACGGGGTTGTTTTCGCCGTAACCCTTGGCAGTAAGCCTGTCTGGTGTGATGCCTTTTTCAGACAGGTAGTTCACTACTGCTTTCGCGCGGTTCTGGGAAAGCAGTTGATTGTCTTTGTCTGATCCTACATTATCCGTGTAGCCCGAAATCTCAATTTTTACGGCGGGGTTATCCTTTAAAAGGTTTACCAGTTTATTGAGCTCGGTTACAGATTCGGGTTTCAGGTTATATTGTTTGCTGTCGAAGAAAATATTATTCAGCACAATGCTCGCATTGGCAGCCAGTGGTTGTAATGGAATATTTTTTTCGTAGGGTATGCCTGGGTTATGTTCTTTCAGTGAAAAGTTATCTGAGTAAAAAAGGTATCCTTTCCTGTTCACGTGCATGGCATAATCCTTTCCCACGGGCAATGGGGCCAGGTAGTCGCCATTTTCATTGGTGGTAACGGTAGCAATATTGTATCCTCCCTGCAGATCGGTGATATCGATATTGGCGGTTAAGCGTTGATGTGTGAGCGTGTCGTATACATAGCCTTTAACATACAGTGTTTGCAGCGGGCGTGCTTCGGGATAAAGTTCAAAGCTGTAAATATCAAGTGCTCCGCGGGTATCGGAGCGGTCGGAGGCGAGGTAGGCGGTTTTCCCGTTTGCCTCCACTACCAGCGATGCGTCTTCATCTATGGTATTGATGGGGTAACCCAGGTTGGTAGCTGGTCCCCAGCTGCCGTCGGGTTGCCGCCGCGAATAAAAGATATCCAGTCCGCCGTAGCCGGGATGTCCGTCGGAGGCGAAGTACAGAGTTTGTCCGTCTGCGTGGATGAAGGGAGTGGTTTCCCTGCCGTTGGTATTGATGTTGGGGCCCATCCTTTCCGGTACGCTCCACTGGCCGTTGGGTTGCCGTTTGGTTACAAATATATCTGCACCATGATCTGGTGTTTCACGTGCAAAATAAAGTGTTTGTTTGTCGGCGCTGAGGCAGGGTTGTGATTCCCAGTCGCGTGTATTAATGGGCGATCCCATATTCTTTGGAGTGGTCCAGCCTGAAGCTGTCTTTTCCGAGTAGTAGAGATCGCAGCTGCCTTTGCCTTCCGGAAATTCGCAGCCTGTGAATACCAGCATGGTACCATCTTGTGAAATGTTTTGTGCGCCTTCATTGAAAGAGGAATTTACGGGTTCACCCATGTTTTGTGCAGCAGACCAGTGATTGTTATCCCGGTTCGTAATATAGAAATCTTCGTTGCGGCCATTTACACGCCTGGTGAAGATCAGTGTTTTACTATCGATGGTTAATGAGGGGAAGTATTCCGGATCTTTACTGTTTACCGGGTCGCCCAGGTTTTCCGGATGGAATGGTACTGCCTGCCGCCCATTGTTTACGGCAAACTCATAATTCACTTTCAGTTTTTCCGCATTGGCACTTTTCGACTTGATAGACGCAATGTATTGATTGATTAACTGTAACGCCCCTACGAAGTTGCCCGTTCCGGCCATTGCTTTTGAATAGGGTACCATCACAGGACGTAATCCGCTGCTATCCAGCTGTTTTAATTTTTCAAAAGCAGCGGTGGCGGCTGTATAATCTTTCAGCTCCACGTAGCACAAACCCATTTGCCCGTATGCATCGGTAAAATTGGGCGCCGCCTTAATAGCTTCCTGCAGGAACCCGATAGCGGCTTTGGTCTGGTAAGTTCTTACGGCATCAATGGCGCGGTCAAAACTGGCTTTGGCTTTTTTAGGCGCATTTTCATAGGTAACAGTCTGGGCTTGCAACAGCAGCCCGAAGCCCAGCAGGCAACACAGTATTAACAGGGAGGTTTTCTTCATAGTATGTATTCGCAATGTAATTAACGAAATTACTATGAAATTAGTGTAGTGAAGCCGGGGAAATAAATGCTCGCCTTCGGCGATGCGGATTTTGTCTGACTCAGGATTAAACTGATTACGCTGATTACCCTGA